>JANMYC010000696.1:0-5588 GCA_031381715.1 Saprospiraceae bacterium | reverse complement strand
ACGGTCATAGAATTCATTTGGTTAGGTCCACCTACAACCGTAAAATCAGAAAAAACAGGTGGGCGAAAACCTATCCCTTTGGCATTTTTTAAAGTGAATTTCACCTCAAAAATTTCACCTAAAGGCACTTGCTTAGCATCTGTGGTCGCTTCAAACGTTATTTGAGCGAGGATGGATGTAGAGCAAAATAAAAATAATATGCTATTTAATAATAAACGTTTCATCTGCTATTTCAAAAATTTAGAGAGTGTTTTACAACTTCTCAGTGGGGAATTTCTTCTTTTTCAAATCCTCTTTAGGCATATTTTTAGGACGATTTTGAAAAAAATCATCATCGTCAAAAAATCCCTGGTTGCGTTTTTTAGGTTTCTCGACTATTTCGTAATGTTCAAGTACTTCAATCGTTTTTTCATCGGTTTCAAATTTCCCTTCATCCGTTTTAAGAGCAGCACTTTTTAGTTTGAAAGTACCTATTTTGGAGGGCGCGAGTACGTAAGTGTAAGTGGTTGATTGTGATTTTTTACCATTTATAATACTCACAGAAGTAGAACTGGATGGTCCTTGCACCCTGAAATCCTCAAAATTAGGTGGACTAAAATCTTCTACCTCCATATTATTAATGGTGAAAGATACTTGGATATAGCCATCTAACCCAACCGTGTCACTACTCAATTCTACTTGAAAATTAGCGCTTTTTTGAGCAAAAATACTGAGGGGTATGAGCGTGATAAATAGAATAATTAATTTTTTCATCATTCATAAAATTTTGATTATCAATTATTTATTACCAATCTTTAGTGGAGCGCGAAGGCTGAGGTTTCCCTTTTTTTAATCTTTGTTGCACCTTGCGTTCTTCATCGTCCATAATCTGTAGCATCCTTTTAGCGTCCTCTTTCTTCAAATCCTGTGATGCTTTTTGTTGTGGATTTTGCTGAGGTTGTCCATTAGCGTCTTGAGGTTGCTGCTCTTGCTTTTTTTGTTGGTCTTGCTGAGGGTCTTGAGGTTGTTGCTGATTTTTATCTTGTTTATCCTGATTATCTTGTTTGTCTTTCTGTTGGTTTTGCTGATTTTTCTGTTGTTGTTTCTGTTGCTCTTGCAATTGTCTTTTAGCTTTGGCTAAGTTTTTTTTAGCATTTTCATCAGTAGGATTTAAGCGTAGGCTTTGCTTGTAGGCTTCTACCGCCTTATCATACTCTTTATTCCAAAAATGAGCATTCCCTTTATTGTACAACGAATTGGCTTTCAATGTATTATCATTGGATTTAGCGATAATTTCATCATATTGCTTAATGGCATCAGTATATCGCTGCTGCTTAAAAATGGCATTTCCAAGGTTAAAACTGCCTTTTGCATTGGACTGCATTTCAAGAGATTTACGATAGTTCTCCTCCGCGCCTTTATAATCGCCCTCTCGATAAGCCCCATCTCCTTTTCTTAGGAATTTATGTACACTTTGTGCTTCTGTTGCTACAGAATTTGTAAAAAGCACTAAAATGAATATATAAAAACGATTAAATCTTATGTATTTCGCCATCATTGTGTTCAAATTCATTTTTTAAGCTAATTTTTTAACTTTAGTATCCCCCCTCAGTTTCAAGTCATTTTTAAGGGTTAAAAGGTTCAATCCAGGGGCTTTACCCTTTTCAATACTACCTAAGGTTTCATCAAAACCCAACGCTTGAGCACCGTTCAAAGTTGCCCATTTAAGTATGGTTTCAAAAGGGATATATGATTGAAAACGTTGAATAGTTTTCATTTCCTCTAAGACGGATAATTGCCAATTGGAAGTCAAACTATCGGTGCCGATAGTCAAGCGAGCATTGGTGCGGATAAAATTCTGATAATTGGGCAATCTATTTTCAATGTACAAATTAGCGTTGGGGCACGTAGCCCAAAAAACATTAGGCGACCAAGCCTGCGCCGCTTCAATATCCGCTTGCGAGGTCAGTGTATTGTGTACAAATAGAGTCCTAGCTTTTGGATTCATATTCTCCAAAGCATAATGAATCGCTGATTTATGATTGGGTTTGAATTTATCCAATGAAATGCCGAATTTTCCGTAAAATTCATAAAATGCGCCTTTACCTTCCAAGAAAAGGTCTTGTTCTGGCTGCGTCTCTTGATTATGAATGCTGACGGTGATGTTACTATCGCTATTAGTGGCATTTATTTTATTAAATAGATTTTTTGAAACGCTGTAAGTGGCATGAGGAACGACATTTTTTTTACTGCCTTCCGCTAAAGGTAAGGCATCATAAACGGCTTTATATTTATCAAACTCACGCTCAGCATCGTCTTCTTGTAAAAAATCAAACATTTCTACAAAGGTATAATACCGAATATTCCCTTGAGCTTTTTGCGCAAAAGTGTCAGGTACGTTGGAAATATCGCCCACTGCTACGATTCCAGCTTTTATCATGTCGGCTTCTGCTTGCGCAATGGCTTTCGAGATGACCTTAGGCGAAGCATTTCTTTTAGTGACTACTCCAGTGATAAAAGGGATAAGTGTAGTACCCGTGTCCACAATGCCTTTCATGTGCGATAATTCGAGGTGGCAATGTGTATTAATGAATCCAGGGACAATAACACCTTTATATACCTCTAATGATGAGGTTGAATGATTATCTCGGCTATCAACTGAAGTGATATGACCCTTATCGTCTAAAACGATAACGCCATTTTGGATAGGGGGTGATGAAACGGGGAAAATCCAGTCGGCTGTTATTTTACGCATTTTTGGTTAATTGAATTTTAAAGGTCAAAAATACACACCCCTCAGTATTTTTTCAATTTATCTATTTATAAAATAGTTAAAAAAGGTTAAAACTTTGTTTTTCAATGACTTGTGTATCGAAAGGGCTGGTTTTATCAGATTTTGCTACACAAGTCATTCTATTTTTTCATGTCACTTATTTTTAAAAAACAGAATTTCTTGGAAAAAACTCAGAGCTTCCTATCTCTAATCAGTTAAGTTCCACTTTTGTTTTGTGTAAAACCTTAAAAAAGCATTTTTCATGGGCTTTTATCAATGTTTAATTCCGAAGGTGAGTCATAAAAAGCTCTTTTATTTTAAAAAAATAAGGTGTTAAGTATTTGATTATCAAACTTTTAAGTTGATAATTTTACCTTAAATGAGCTTTATTTCATGTCACGTATTTTGTTCTTTACAAATCGCGCAACCACTACTGTTTATCTCAAGCCTAATAATATACTTCATGAATGCTTCTGCTGAACTCTCCAAGTGGATAAAATAGCTAATAATTTATGTTATCTTTAAAATTTAAAATAAAAATATTTGTATTAATAAATATTTTAAATAATTGTCAATCAGTTATTTATAAATATAATAAAATTTACTTTTAAAAAATAACCCTTGACAGAAGAGCCAAATAGGGCTACTTTTGTATCAACAAACGAAAGTTAGTCACTAAAATAAAAAACAAACATACTATCGCACACACACTGACAAAAGAAACAAACGAACAACACATTTTAAAAAAAAGCAAAAAACAAACATACTATCGCACACACACTAACAAAAGAAACAAACGAACAACACATTTAAGAAAAAAGCAAAAAACAAATATTCTATCGCACACACACTAACAAAAGAAACAAACGAACAACACATTTTAAGAAAAAAGCAAAAAACAAATACACTATCGAACACGCATTAATTAAGAAACAAACGAACAACACATTTTAAGAAAAAAAGCAAAAAACAAAATTCTATCGAACAAACATCAACACTGAATTAGTTTAAGTTAAAAATGTGAAATGCCCAATGACAAAATCGTTGGGCTTTTTTGTTTTTGAAAGATAGAGAATTGATAGAATTGGAAAGGTAGGCAAAAAAAATACGGCTAAAGCATTGTTTTTCAATACCTTAGCCGTTCCGATTTTTCTAATGTTATGCTGTTTTTTTGACGTGCTCCTTAGAGCTTAAACTCCATCTCGACTGTCCGTCCTTCATCTTGGAATCGGCATCTGTCGCTCAATTGGCGCATTAAAAATACACCGCGACCGCCGCATTCGCAAACATGCTCTGGTGAAGTAGGATCAGGTACATTGCTGTAATCAAAGCCTTTTCCCTCATCCTTAACAATAATGGCGATTCTGCCATTACGTGCTTCAGTTTTCACTTCGACAACTTTTGTTTCATCTTGCTTATTTCCATGAATAATTGCATTATTAACGGCTTCCGTCAGACTGATAAGGATATTGCCGTATGTGTCAGGAGCAAAACGAAACTTACTTGCCAAATTTTCAACGAGTGAACTAACTTTATCAACGTTCCGAGGGTTTGAACCCATTCTAATAGAAGTAGTGGTATCTCTCATACGCTTAACTAATGTTTGAACCGAGGTATTTTTTTCCAAGAATTTAATTCAATTTTTAAATGGTTAAAGAATTCTTAGCTTGAAAAACCGGTTTTTCAATTTTTCTTTTCGAGCGCTTACAGATAACAAAAATTAAAAGCATTAAAAATTCTTTTAATTCATAATTACTTAGTAGAGACGCTAAATCGGAAAAATGTCACTTGATGTAACCCTTTTTATAAATGTGAAAAAATGCTTTAAAAATAAAAAGTTCTGTGAATTAGGATTACAATTTGTATGAATTGAAGTTCATGAGAGATATGTGATTTGTTGCTTTTGACTCAATTATGGTGCAATTTAAGATTCTCTTAACACTATGTCAATAGTGTTGAATATTATTAGTGATAAAATTGTGTAAAATCTACACTTTAAGCCTTTTATTTGATAAATTTTTACAATTCGACTATCATTTTTTTTCTAAAACGCATAATAATAAATATTTCGTGCACTTTATTGAGCCATTGAGAGGGTAAATTTTTTTCAAAAAGAGCCTCCAGAATGTCTATCAAATCCACATCTGCGTGAAAAGCAAAATTTTTCAACTCCAAATTAAGTTTTCTATCGTCTGACCACATAAAAGAATAACTTTTTAAGAGCTCAACTATTGATTGAGCGTTCGATAAAGTATCCTGTGAACCCAACTGCGAGAAGTAAACGTCAGGCAGTGGATTTTTGTTGGAGAAATGTGCCCAATCAGAATTAATTTGACACAACCATGTTCCACGATGACCCATGACTGCTGAAATGACGGGCTGAAGTTGTCTATCTCCTCTGAATAAATGGAAGATTTCGGGTAAATGTTCGGGTGGTAATACTTTTTTATTTTTTTCAACGTGAAAAAGAAATTCAGGAAAAGCTGTACGGTACGACCCCCTCAGTATTTCTTTCAAATGTTGGGCTGATTTGGATGAGCAAACGGGATTTTCTTCGTTTTCACTGACTGTCCACTTATCGCCTTCAAAATAGGGCAGAGGAAAAGCCCCTTTACGCAATATAGCAAGCACTCCTGCGCCTTCGAGAACGGCTTCCGTAACTTCTTCACTTTGAATACCCAATTTTTGAAGCTCTTCAAGCGTAGATACTGAGGGGGTAGCTTTATCAGTGCCAATCAATGCCGTTCTAACTAAGTCTTGCCAAATCATTCAATAATTATTTTAATCTAACATCCAACATCCAACATCCAACATCTAACATCTAACATCTAACATC
>JANMYC010000689.1:0-1619 GCA_031381715.1 Saprospiraceae bacterium | reverse complement strand
CTTGAAGTTTAGGGTCTATTTGGCGAAGGTGAAGCTGTTCTTTTAAGTTCTCACGGAATGTAGGCGTTTCTACAATAGGTTTTTCGTATTGATTTTCTTGTGTATTGTTAAATCCATCATAGGGGGTATCTTCGTATATATCTTGAGGAGTCTCAAACTCTTCGGCAGCATCTATTGAATCCGCTTCTTCACTGTACTCATTTTCTTCATTTTGGGATGTTTCTTCAGATTCAGTAAATTCATTGTATTCAAGAGCGGGATTATCTTCTACTTCATCTTTGATTTTCTGTTCCAATTCAATCACAGGCAAATGCAGCAGATTGAGCATCTGTATCTGCTGAGGGGATAATTTTAAAGTTTGTTTTTGCGAATGATGTTGCGTATTTCTGAACATATATTGTATTTTAAAATCAAATTTGAGTATTTCAAGTAGTTGGCCTAAAATAACCGTTTTGTAGGCTCTTAAAATTGTACAAAACCCCACTTTTCGCTCCGAGTTTTTATAATTTTAAGCCTTACGGCAAATGTAAACTATTTTTAAACGCCTATTTATTTAAGCTATAAAAAATCTATACCACCGTAATATACACACTTAGAGACTTTAAATTCACAATATGTAGAAATTTTTCTACATATTGTGAATAATATTACACGCTTAACTACATTTTACATCTACGTTATGAATAAGAACCTCAGCCTTAAGCAGATACTTGCTGTCTTCATCGTCGTGATGTCTTTGATTGTGGTCATGGCAACGCTTGCTTATGATCGTCTGGTGAATTTGGTGGAGTCGAGTGAAACCATTAATAAAAACAACGATTTTGTCCTCAAATTAGAAGAAGTTATTTCATATTTAAAAGATGCTGAAACCGGTGCAAGAGGTTATTTATTGACCAGCGATACCTCTTTTTTGAAGCCTCATCGACACGCAGGAACGCAAGTGATGAGCCTACTTTCAGATTTAAGGAAAGAAGCCAGAAAAATAGATGAGCAAATCCCCTACATTGATTCCCTCCAGCGGATGGCGAAATATAAAATAGATGTTTCGTGGTCAATAGTACACAGTATAAAAGCCAATCAAGTCAGACCGCTTACTGACAATCAAAGAGACATGATTGTGAAAGGCAAGTTTGTAATGGATACTATTCGAGATGTGGTACGAAACCTCAAAAATTTGGAACAAGGTAGGCTTAAATACAATAGAAATGCTCAGCGGGATTTTGCTAACTCTTCTCCACGTTTTCTTTTAATTATAATCATTATTGCGATTTCGATACTCGTGATAACTATGTGGGGCATTTATACCCAAATTTTACACTTAAATAAAGCGAAGAATAGTCTTGAAGAAAAAATAAAGGAGTTGGCGAATGCCAATCGAGAGCTCGACCAATACGCTTTTACGCTCACCCATCATTTGCAAGAACCTCTGAGGAAAATTAGGATGTTCAGTTCAAGGTTTGAAAATAAGCTTAAAAAAGTGCCTAATACTGAGGGGGGGGATGATATTGAATCAATTCAAAAAATTAATAATCTCGCCGCCAATTCACAGTATCTATTGGATGAGTTTTTGGCTTTTGCTAAGCTCAACCATAATAGTAAAGGCAATACGGAAATGGTGG
>JANMYC010000615.1:0-4028 GCA_031381715.1 Saprospiraceae bacterium | reverse complement strand
TTTACTCTTAACCAAGCAATATACAGCTTCGCTGAAGCCTGTTTTTGAAAAACTTGCCAGCGATGTCAATATTTTTAACGAAGCTTATCAACACGTTTTGAATGAATTTGGGGAGGGAACCATGTTTTACCGTTCCATCATTGATCAGAAAACACCGCGCGCGGCTTATCAAAATAATGTGGCACTGAGCAGTATTATGAATGACCGCTTTTTAAAATTATACCCCAAAGCTTTTGAAGAATCTCAGAAAATGGGTTTAGAGATTGAAGCGATTAAAAAAGAGATAAAAACGCTGCAAGATTCTTGAAAAATTTTAAACATGCGTTAATCTATTCAAATACCTTTTTTAAAAAATCCACCACATATTTCACCGTGGGCTCGAACCATGGATTGAATAAGCAAAACGAATGGGGTGAATTGGGAAAGGTTTGTACCTCTGAATATATCTTAAAATTAGCTAATTTCTTACGATAATCCTCGCGGCCCGCGTGCATTCTATCCACGCCACTGTTGATGAATAGGGTAGGAGGGGTGTTGGCTCCCACATGAGTCAATGCGGAGGCCTCATTCCAGACATTTGGATTTTCTGTTTTAGAAAAACCAAACCAAAAAGTCGCGGCGGAGGTAGAGCGGCTGTCGTCGCCTTCGCCCGATTCGGGGTGGATATAGGCTAAAATACCATCAATATCCACGATTGCGTTCACCTTTGAGGAATGTCCCAAATCCCCAATATTGCCCTCAAATAGAGGATTATCGCCTGTGTTCCCCAATAAAGCAGAGAGTTGACCACCCGCTGAAAATCCTAAGGTAGCAATGCGATTGGTATCAATTTGAAACTTTTTAGCGTTGGCCCGCATCCAACGGATTGCGGCTTTGAGGTCGTGAACGGCAGCAGGGTAGAGGGCTTCGGTGGAAAGGCGATATTCGGCGGTAAAACAGACATAACCGAGTGCCGCCAAATGCTGAGCCAATGGAATGTGCTGCGTGCGATTGCCCGTGCGCCAACCGCCACCATGAATTATGAGTATGGCAGGTCGCCTTTTTTTTACCTTTTTCTTTGGATAAAACGCATCCAATTGCAGTTTACGGTCGCCAATGCTGGCATAAACGATGTTTCGTTGCTCCAATACTGAGGGGGTCGGACTATCAATTACCCAAGAGATTGGAATATTGGGATGTGATTTCAGAATGTCTTTGTAGGCTTTGAAAGTGGTGTAGCCCGTATCGGGTTTCCCCGTTATGCCTTTGGTGGAAGGTTTTAAATCAGTTGTTTGGGCTTTTAAAATGCCGTTAAATACGCAAAATAGAGTTATAAAACAGAGGATTTTCATGGTGTACGTCATTTTAATGGAAAATAATGAAATGCTCTAAAGAGGGAATTTTAAACGGTGAATCCAACAAATTATACTCAATGATAATATCGTGGCATATTCCTTGCTCGATACCCTAAAAACGCTTTTTAGCATGCAAGAATTTTTCTCAACATATTCCCGAATCGAGAATCCGACTTGGGAAATGATAATTTTTAGTTTCATTTTATCATTTCTTTTATCGGCTCTGATTGCCTTTACCTATCACCAAACGACTCAAAACTCTATCAAACACTATGGTTTGATTCAGACTTTTATCGCCAGTGCTATGATTGCCACAATGGTTTTACAAGCCATCGGGGATAATATTGCATCGGGCTTGGGCATGTTGGGCGCGCTGAATATTGTGCAATTTAGAACAACTTTGCGAAATCCCCGCGATAGTGTTTTTATGTTCGCTTCATTGGGTGTGGGCATTGCGTGTGGCTTGTATGGTTTTATCATTGCTACGTTGGGGACATCGCTGTTTTGTGGTTTATCATTTCTGATTCTTTATTCGCCTTTTCATTTTTCAAATTTAGTGTCGTGGAATATTAAAATAAAAACCGATGAGTTGACTCGGTTGAGTGATGATTTTAAAATAGCAATGGATGAATATTGCACTTATTGGACTTTAGACGGTATCGCTCAAGAAAAAATATTGACGGCGGGGGCAATTGATAGTGGAATTCGCGTTTATGAATACACTTTACAATTCAAAGATGAGATGAAACAAAAGGATTTTTTGCAAGTTTTGAGTTTTTTGAAGATACAAATAGTCACCCTCAACAAAAAAAATAATAAGTAAAATACTATGAAATTCAATGTCTTATATGCCTTTTGGGTGATTTTATTCATCATTGCCTGCTTTTTAATGAATAGTTTTGTGAAAACGAGCCAAACTACGGTGTTCGGAACGGCTGATACTGAGGGGCAGGTTCTAAATTTTGAAAATCCGGTGGTGGTCAATAAAATATATGTGAGAGCGGGCAGTCAAGTTAAAAAAGGGGATACTTTGATGCTTTTGCAACGTCCCGAACTCGACCGCGAAGCGACCCTCAAAAACAATGAAATACAGGTAGCCTCCGCCGAAAAACAAGCCCGTGCGCAGGATGTGGATAAAGAAATTGAAAAATTGCGGTCGGATTTTGCCATTAAAACCAATGATTTGCGTTCTCAAATTCAACTTTTAGAATCGGAAGAAAAAACGCAAGCCGCGCTTCGGAAAGTAGTGGAAGGTGGAAAAAGTGATAACAGTAAGAGCTTGATAGTTGAAAAAATAAATGCCTTAAAAAAGGCTTTGAAAGTAGAAGAGCAGCGTTTTTACTCCCAATTAAATGAATTGAATCAAGGAAAAGCGGCTCAAACGACAGTGTTTGATTCAAAAGAAAGTACCGTGAATCAAGAGATAAGTTTCTTGGAGCAAGCCAAAGGGAAGCTCGTTCTTTTAGCGCCCATTGATGGATTTATTGAAAATGTCTTTGTTTTTGAAAATCAGATAACCCCTCAGTATAGCCAGCTTTTAAAGATAAATCCGCAAAAGCCAAACAAAATAAAAGGCTTTTTACCCGAATCAGTGGACATCACCTATCGCTTGGGCGATACTGTGGATGTGTACTCCGCCCGCCGTCCGTCCGTCAAATCTAAAGCCATATTGATAGGCAGTACCCCTCAGTTGATAGAGTTGCCTTCTCGCTTGCGCAAGTTCCAAACATCCAGCACGTGGGGTCGAGAACTGTACATTAATCTGCCACCAAACAATGATTTTTACATTGGAGAAAAGATGATTATTAAGCTAAAAGGTCAATAAAGCCTAAAGTATAAGATACAAAAAACAGGGTAATTTCGTGTTTAAAGGGCTCATTTAGTTGATTTTCGGATAAATTGGAGTAAACTTTGTTTGTGTTTTAAGATACAAACCTGTGAGGGAACTCAATTTACGAACAAGACTATGAAAAACTTTTATTTAGTAGTAAGCCTATGGCTGCTGGCTTCTTCTTTTACAGAAGACCCCATAAAAATATCGGTAAAAGATATATTGACGAGCGTGCAAAAAGAACGTCGAGTTACCACCAGCTCGCAATCCCTCGATTTCCTCAATAAATTAGATTATCGCATCCCCATTTTAAAAGATTTGGGACTGAAATACGGAACGGATGATTTGACAAATTCCAGACGCCAATATTCCGCATCTTTTGGCTTCAATAATTTTAAAATGATTAAAGAGCAGCAGGCGATAAAAAGTGCTCAATCCAGTGTCTATCAATCCAAACGGGATTTGGTACTCAGCCAAGTGGTGCAAGAGCGGTATATGAATATTGTGGATGTCCATTTTACGGAAACCATTTTGTCTCAACAGCGCACCTTGGATACGTTTTTAAATCAAAAAAATACTGTTCTCAAAACCAGCCTTCAAAAAGGGATTCCGATAAAGGTGAAAGACTTGGTAGAAACCGAGGATGATATCAGAAGCCTCCAAGTTGCCGCTGCCGAAATGGACAATATACGCTTACTGAGTTATCAAAGGATTAAGGAATACATGGGGGTTCAAAGCCCGTTTACACTTGTTTCTAATAGTTTCGTGACGGTAGCCAAGTTAGAAGAAGTTTTAAATGGCATTAAAGCCAATAGAAACTATCAGACAGCAGAACTCAAAATGAGCCAAAGCCGCATGAACTT
>JANMYC010000529.1:0-2271 GCA_031381715.1 Saprospiraceae bacterium | reverse complement strand
GCTTCCGCGCAATATATCCCAGGTACTAGCACTATCATAGCCGCAGGGCGAAACAATAATAACCCCTTAAAAAGTAAATTCAGAGTTATTCTTTCTCATGATAATGGTGCCAGTTGGCAAGTTATCGATACCACAGTTCGCATATTTTCCTTGAGTTTTATTGATAAAAATACAGGTTTTGCTACCAGATATCCCAATGATAATAACGAGACAATGGCTTATCGCTACCTCGGTAGCCCTTTGACTGGTTTGTGGCAAGGTGAAATACTGAGGGGTCATTTGAAACTTTTCCCCAATCCTATTTTATCGGGTGAATTACAAATTTCATTAAATGATTTTGAAACGGGTGAATATCGATTATTGGTCAATTCTATGAATGGAGAACTGATAGAAAGTAGAAATATAGAATATCAAACACCTCAAAATATTGTAATCCCAACAAGTCATTGGCTGTCAGGTATGTACTTTGTCACTTTGACTTCTGCTAAGGGTAAAATCACACAAAAAGTAATAAAGACAAACTAAAATTATTTTTTCATATTAAACTCCCTAAAAATGAAGCGAATTCTTTACTACCCCTTATTATTGGTTATTGGATTTAGTATTACTGCCAAAGCGCAATGGCAAGTTATTACCCCCTCAGTAGTACCCGAAAATCACTTGATTTATACAATGTCTGCGCCCTCAAAAGATATTGTGTGGGCGACAACAGTGGATTGGCCTACGTTGGATAATCTGATACCTAAACAGACGATTATTCGCACCACTAACAGTAGTACTTCATGGACTACTTCAATATATAGTTCTGATACTACGGATAATCCTTAATCCTGCTTTGCCTTTGATGCTCTAACTTGTTTTGTATCATCGGTTAATGCAGATTATGTAAGTTCCTTATACCGTACTCAAAATGGTGGCTCTACTTGGGAAAAACTCCATATCGAACATCCCGGAGGATTTATCAATTCGGTTTATTTTTGGGATAGAACGAATGGAATAGCGACAGGTGACCCTGTTTTTGATGATGAAGGAAATGGGCAGTATTTTATCTACACCACTCGTGATGGCGGCTCTACTTGGGTAAAATCCGAAAATACTCCTAAGACCATTGGAGGATTCAGTGAATATGCTTTTATAGACGGTTATGGGACTCTGGGTGCCAACACTATTTTTTTTAGCTCAAATAGCCCATTCAACAGGATTTTTAAAAGTGATGATAGAGGCTTGACTTGGCGTGAAATCAAGAACCCGTTGAATAATGATACACTCCATATTGGTTCAAATTTCACGGGTATAGCCTTTTCTGATTCGCACAATGGCTTGATTGCCCAAAACTATAACGTGAATGCAGGAGCTGAAGGTGGCGAAGCACCCGTTCTCAGAACAACCGATGGTGGTGAAACATGGGTTGCGTTGGAAGGTACTAATTCTGTAACACGTACTGAAAAAGGTGCTATACAAGCAGTATCTGGCGCTGATTCAGTTTATGTCATTGGGCATTTTAATCAAGGCTCTTCCTACACTACCAACTTTGGAAACTCATATACTTTTAATGATTTTGGTGGCAATAATGTTAAATTTTTCTCTCCTACTGAGGGGTGGATGTCTCAGTTTAGGCTTGGAGGTACACATGGTAGAATAGGTAAATTCACTGGTAATTTATCCCCTTCAACTATCAGAAATATCTCTTTCCAAGTAGATATGAAAGGGCAGACCGTTTCTCCCAATGGCGTTTATTTGACAGGAAATTATTGGTCATGGAAACCCGATGCTATAAAAATGACGCATTTGGGTAATAATATCTATGAAGCAAAAGTAAAATTACCGCGTGGAACAGCTTTACAATATAAATTTATGAATGGCGGAAATTGGGGGCAACACGAGCAAGTTCCAGAGGGTTGTGGCAATGCCAATAACCGTACTTTAACCGTAGGACAATGGGATTTAAATGTGCCAAAAGTTGCTTTTAGCAGTTGCTTAGAAACAAAAGGAAATGATAAACCTGCCAATAGTTCTAACTGGTGCTCGAATGCAGCCGTAGCCTGTGACTATTTTGAAAACTATAAAGTCAAAGCCAAAATTGCTCTTGAAAATGACGCTTGGAAAACAGCCAGCAGCTATAAAAAAGTAGGTACAAAAAGTGGTGCTGACGATGCCGAAGTAGTCAGCTATTGGAACGGTTATACCAATTATAGTGGCGGTCGTGCATTGCGCATCCACGAAGGAACAGACATCGCGTGGTTACTTGGCAATAAGACATCGGGTAATTGG
>JANMYC010000527.1:0-4526 GCA_031381715.1 Saprospiraceae bacterium | reverse complement strand
CAACATTTAAGAATTGATAGTTAGTTGTTGGCGGTAAAACATTAGGGGATATATCACAATTGCCTGGAATTTGATCCGTAATTAGGTTATATATTTTACCCCCAGCATTTCCCGTAAATTCGAAATATGGAATTGAACCCGCTTTATTAGTTGGATTGCAATTTTTGAAAGCTCTATTTGCTACGGATTCTGTTAGCAAATCACTAATAAATGTATTGGCTGTTTTGATATGAAGGGTTTTTTGGTGAGGATAAACGATTATCCCGAAATTGTATAGAAACAAACTCCCCGTCGCTGCATCTTCACTATCCACTATGGGTCCTTCTGAATTGTTCCAATCTTTGTTAGGCATGATACAAGAATTACCATTGGTAGAACCAATGAGTTTTAAGCCACTTTTTAAACGCAATGTAGCATGAATTTGAAAGAAACCACGGGCAATAAAAACGGTCTTTCCAAAATGTGTACTTGTCGAATTTGTGACTTCATCTATAATTTTTTGGATAGCGATACCATCATCATCTGTGGCATTTACATCCTCGGGCGTTGCTTTATACAATATGCCGCCGATAGTTAACCCCTCAGTAATATCCACAATATTGGCATCTTCCCAACTTGGCAGAGTTGACCAACTGTGCAAGCGTGTAAAATCAATATTTGGCAACTGTGCATCCGTCGTTAAAGGAACAAAAAATTGATAATTTGCGGTTCGATTGTTTAGGCTAACGCCACTTTTATAAACGGTGCTTTTATCTAAACTTGACGTGAAAATATAATTGGTAATTTTACTCCACAATACCGCATTGCCTGCCACACTCATAAGACCTGAACCACCCACCCCGCTTTCTATAATTTGTGCAGATTTGATATACACATTGTTCATCGTTACATCTTGGGCAAAATTGTCAATCGCTTTACCAGATGCGCCTTTTACTTCGATGCTCCCATCAGATAGACACAAATTAGCCTGCCCGTGGTCAACAATGCCGTTAACTACATTGGAAGCGGTATTCTTAAGATTAATAGCGCGGTAAGTGCTTGAAGGGTTTTCAGGACTTATGATTTTGAAACCCGCAATAATAACAGGACCTCTTGAATTGGTTATTTGAATACCATATTGACTTTGATTTTCTAACACCAAACCGAATATGGTTGGGTTTGGTCGGTAAGCATCTTGCAAAACACCGATTTTCCCACCAATTACGGTTAAATTAACAACGCCGCCGCCAGAACCAGGCAGTTTCCACACACCCGCATTGAAAGAGCCATATATTTTCACGTCTTCAATAACACAATATTGAGCACCATCCATTGATAGTGCGCTTGTATTTGAGTTATTAGTGCCACTCCCCATATCAATATCAATTCCTTTGAAAGTACACATGTACGTTGTTGAAGGGTCAATACTATTTGTACTTAAATTGAAATGATGATATAGAATAAGAATGTTACCCGTTATGATATCACAGTTGTCTTTTAGCTTGATAATGGGTTTTGCTCCTTTTGTAGAACCCACTAACTGATAGCCAAATTTCCGAGATACTTTTCGTGAAACACAGTTCAATTGTTGGTTCACCAAATAGGTTTTATTCCCCGGGAAAAAGACAACAAAATTATAAGTATAGCCATCATTTATGGCATTCTGAATGGCTTGCCAGTCATCAGTGCTGCCATTTCCAGTTGCATTGTAAGGCGATTTGGTGACGTCAATAAACCCTTTTTTCAACCCTGTTTGAGCTGTATTCAAGTCAAATTTTAAATGGCTCGGTAAATCTGCATATTTTACATTATTATTGATTTCCATGCCGATAGCAAAGCATACATTGCTCGAATGAGCGATGCACAATGCGATGATGAAGAGTATTTTGTTCAACATTGTCAATTTTACGATTAAACGATTAATGATATTATATTGAAAATCAGTTAGTTAAGTGCTTTGACTAAATTATTTATGCGTAAAATAGGATAAAAACCCCGTTTATACTGAGGGGTCTCTTACACACGTCGGAGAACTTATTGCAAGCAGTTAAGGCATAAACGTGTACCCTTTCATTTGCAAAGTCGTTATCCCAGTCATAGCAGATAAAATGACTTTGATATTCGGATTGCGCGGTTCTTTATTCATTTTGCCTCTGTAAATAGATTGCCCACAGACATAGAACTTGACACCATTCGCAGCCATTTCATTGATGAGCGTCGTATTAGGATTTAGGCAATCAAATTTCTTTTGGTGGGCTTCATCCGTCAAAATGATAGATGTTGCCATGAAATGAATCATGACATGAATATCAATATTTTCCTTCAGCACACCTGAATGATGATACAAATTGACCAGTCGGGCAATTCTTTCCAAACCCTTATTCAGTAAATCTGGTTTGTCCATACCCGCAGTTATTTCGGTTACAATTTTATAGGGTTGTCGCCATTCACCAATACTTTCCGCTTCGGGAACTGGGAAAATGCCGCCACCATTTTTGATAACTGGAAATTGCATTTCTTGTCCCATTAATAACATCGGTAAGAAGCAGAATAAACTAAAGAATAAGTATTTTTTCATTACGAATCGTTTTTTTAGAATAATTGAAAAATGTGTAGTTAAGAAGCGTATTGTTCCAATATATTAAAAATACTGAGGGGTAATTTGATAAACAAACAATAAATTTCACAAAAAATGGAGACTTTCCCTAAGCTATCAGTAGCTCCTTAAATTTTTATCTATGCGTGCACTTTTGTTAAAAGCTCCTGCATTTAGTATCTCAAAATATTCAACGTGAAAACTGGATATTCGGCAGTACGCCCAATCTTTGAAAGTTTTTCCATTTCACTACTTTTCAATGCTTTATTGAACACGGCAACACCGCCAAAATGTGCCGATAAAGTTGCGTGCCTGTTGCTGTGAATAACCCTTCCAATGGTAAATGGAGAACCGTTTTCTGCCGTTTGCCCTTCATAAATATCTTTACCAAACCAGTAGGGATTTGCTTTTATGGCAACCAATTCTGATGCTGAAATAATGCTAAATTTCCCTTTGCTGTCTTTAAGTAAAGTCATTTTTACCTTTGTAAACTCGAACACCCGAACAACAACCCGTTCACTTTCTGTTTCTGAAATAAGTTGCTCACTTAAAGGCTTATTTTCAGGTGGACAGTAGTATTGGTCTTTTGGAAAATGGGCATCTTCACCTTCCTGCAATCCGTCTATTTTTGATAGTTGCGCTTGTTTCCAAGCATTTGCCGCATATTTGAAAAAAGGATGCTTGGGCGGATTATCAATCCAGTATTCTGTCGTTTTTCCATCTAAATAAGCGGTAACTGATTTCTTTTTATTGTCATACACAAATCCCACTACCGACCAACTGGCATTGAGCGGATTGATATCGCCATCATTGGGTACTTTCTTTATTTTTTCTTGGGTTGTCGCCAAATGACGGGCATATAAATCGCCAAAAGAAGACAAACCATTTTCGGATAAATGAACACTTACACTGCCTGAATTGGCACCCAAACCCGCAAACATCCCATATTGACGTTGCCCTCTCGCTTTTATCTCCGCAGGAATACCGTTAGGCTTAGTGTCCGTTCCCTCGTGCCAAAGCCCTGCAATAGCGTGGTTGCCTTCTTGATAAATGAGCCAAACCAACATTGAAACAGATTGCCCAGCCCCCTTAACATCTAAGGGCGTATTGTGCAATTTCGGGCGCGGCAACATCAAAACAGGCAAATCATTTTGACTTTTAGGTGCTTTAAATTGCACCGCTTGACCAAAAGGACCCGCGCCTAATAAAGGAAAATCAGCCATCGTTGCTTCGTCACCGTCATTCCAGAATTCACGGGAAATATTGTGTGGTTCTAAAATGTAGCGATGTTCATCACCCTTCGCCGTGTAAGCCAAGAAATTTCCTTTGCCTTTTACGCCATCTTCTCTCAATACAAAATCCCAAAAAGCGGCTAATCCCGAAGTTTTACGCAATAAATTGACCCGTTTTTCATACGTTTTAGCCAAATTGGGTGGGGTTTGAGCCATGATAGTATTCTGCCCGTAACGCGGTAATAGAAAGCTACTTAGAAATACTATTTTTAATATCAACCCATTTTTTAATGCAGAATATTTAAAAAGCATATTGATTTTTTATTTAAAAAATGAACCTAAATTCTCATTTACCCCCCTCAGTATTTCAGGCATTTTGAGCACTTTTGAGAAGTTGAATTACTGTATTTTATAAAACAACAACCCATAATCGCCCGACAATTTATCAGTCCCATTGAGCATCCAGTATTTACAAACATCGGAAACAGGATGCCCGAAAGCTATTTCGCTACTCCTGCGATCTAAATTCTGAATGAGAATGTTTTTAGAATTTTCAATAACAATAATGGCTCTATCAATTTCAGTTTCGAGTTGATGATTTCCAGAACCACCAATCAGTTTAATATCTTCGGAATTTATAATATTCAATAACTCATAAGTCAATTCGTACTTGAAACCATAAACAGTAACGTGTTTTGCGTTTTCAAACAACATTTGTG
>JANMYC010000755.1:0-3894 GCA_031381715.1 Saprospiraceae bacterium | reverse complement strand
CTAAAGGGCTTTTAAAATCAAAAACAAAAAACCCATTTTCCACCCGCACTTTCAAGGCTTTATAATTTCCTTTACCGATGCCGAAACCGAATCTTTCCGCAGGTTTTCTTTTTAAAATTTTATCCCACTCAGAGCCTGGTTGTACCCACAAACCCCTCACAGCAGGTAATTTCAAACCCGCTTTTAAAAAGAGTTTACCTCTTGCTTTTATCCGCAATACGAAAAGAGAAAAATTGTACTTAAACTCCTTTTCATTGCCATAAATATCCAAATGGTCAGGGTCAAGGCTGTTAATAATGGCAAGATTAGGGTCAAGTTGTAAAAAAGAACGGTCATATTCATCTGCTTCCACCACCATCCAATCCGATTTCCCTTCCACAAAATTACTCCCCAAATCCAATGAAATACCCCCTAAAAAAGCCGTAACATCTATTCCGCCCACTCTCAAAATATGCGTCACAATGCTAGATGTCGTCGTTTTACCGTGCGTACCCGCCACCGCGATACATTTCATTCCCCTTGAAATAATACCCAAAACAGCCGCCCGCTTCAAAATTGGATATTTTTTCTCTTGAAAATACATTAATTCCGAATGTTGTTTCGGAATCGCAGGCGTAAAAACCACCAAATCCACCGCTTCTGGAATGTATGAAACATCATCAACATAATGAATTTCCATCCCTTCCTGTGCCAGATTTTTCGTCAATTCCGTTTCAGTTCGGTCGTAACCATGCACCTCACACCCCCTCAGTAAAAAGTAGCGAGCAATGGCACTCATCCCAATTCCGCCAATCCCGACGAAGTAGATTTTTTTAATATTACTCAGTTCTATATTTTCCATAAAGTATTGATAATCAGTTATTTATTCTTACTTAAAAAACCTAAAACTAAGTTTGTAAATGTACAATACATTTTTCTAAAGGATACATTGCTAAAAAAAGCCAATCTGTTTCAACTTCATTCTGAAACTCAAAAATACCCGTCTTAATATCAAAAGCATCTTCCCATTTTACTCTAAAGCTCAAATTTGAAGTTACCACATCTGCAATAAACAGTTTGTCCAATCCTTTAGAAAATTGTCCTTTAGAAGATTTTATTATACTCCAAATCCCTTTTTCTTCTTTGAAGGACATAGAAAACTTCAAAGATTCCTCAATTGATATTAGCTTATTTTCATCTTTAACAACCGATATGTTAGCTATTTTCTTCTGAATAGCAATATCTTTTAATGAAATTCGCGAATGTAAAAGTACGCCTCCATCGTGTTCTAAATGTAGTAAAGGTTGATTTTCGAATTGAATAAAAGCTCGATAATGTGATTTTATCATCCAGCCAATTTCAATATCATCAACTGAAAATACATAATGTTTTACAGGCATTACCAAACGTCTTTTATCAAAGTCAATTTTACTATAATCAACTTTTTTTTTCTCCCATTTTACGATTTTCATTTGAAAAAATGTAGTATTAAAATATCAACTCAAGGCTTTAATTTAACCGTAAAAACAATACACGAACTCCACTCGCAAAAGTAGTAAAATTCGTGTATTGATACCCCTCAGTATAGGAGGTTATTTTTTACTTTTTCAAAGCCTCCCTCTTCACCACTTCCGCAATATCCTTTGCTGCATTGGGTTTGCCTAATTTTAAAATATTCACACTGAGCGATTTAGCCAAAGCGGAATCATCAATAATTTCAAAGGCTTTTTGAATCATATTATCGGATGCTTCGCCGTCTTTTACCAATAATGCAGCATTTTTATTGACCAATGCCATGGCGTTTTTAGTCTGGTGGTCTTCCGCCACGTTCGGTGAAGGTACCAATACTGAGGGGGTACCTGCCAAGCACAATTCCGAAATCGTGAGCGCACCCGCCCTTGCTATAATGACATCCGCCGCCGCATAAGCCAAATCCATGCGGTCAATAAAAGGGCGCATTTGCACATTTTTCAATTGAGCCGCTTTGCCATTTTTAAAATCCTCCTCGTACAGGCGACCACACTGCCACAGGATTTGCACATTTTCTTGATTATCAATCAATTGCGCATTATTTTCCATGGCAACATTGAGCGTTTTAGCACCGAGTGAACCTCCCAAAATGGCAATCGTTTTTTTATTTTTATCGAGGTTAAAATAGGCAATTCCTTCCTCTTTTTTAGTTTTAATGTTTAAAATATCGGAACGAACGGGATTACCAGTCACGATAATTTTATCCTTTGGAAAGAATTTTTCAAGACCATCATATGCCACGCATATCGCTTTTGCCTTTTCGGCCAATAGCTTATTCGTCACACCCGCATAAGAATTTTGTTCTTGCAAAACCGTTGGAATGCCCATATTCGCCGCAGCTTTGAGCGTGGGTCCAGAAGCAAAACCACCAAAACCAACTACTACATCGGGTTGAAAATCCTTTAAAATACGTTTTACCTTATTCATGGATCTCAGCAATTTGAAGGGTAATTGTAGGTTAAGTAGGATGTTTTTCATACTCAATCGGCGTTGAAAACCCGCAATCGGTAAGCCTTCAATTTTATATCCTGCTTTAGGCACGCGCTCCATCTCCATTTTACCCAAAGCACCCACAAAAAGGATTTGTACTGAGGGATCTTGCCGTTTAAGTTCATCGGCTACCGCTACGGCGGGAAAAATATGACCGCCTGTACCGCCTGCACTTATAATTACTTTCATCTTTTTGTATTGTTGTATTACTGTATTGTTATATTGTTGTATTGTTTACATTTAATAGGCAAAACAATACAGCAATTTAACAATACAACAATTCATAAATTAACCCTCCGTTTCTATAAATTTTGAAACGCTTAATATCATCCCAAATGAAACGCAGCTAAAAAGAAGCGACGTACCACCCATCGAGAGCATCGGCAACGGTAGCCCCGTTACAGGCACTAAATGCACACTCACCGCCATATTGGCTAACGCTTGCACCACCAGCATAAGCGTCAGCCCCATGACCAGCATGGCGGGAAAAGTCTTGGGCGATTTGGTGACCAATCGAACAACTCGAAGAAACAGTAAAAGATATATACCCATAACCGCCATACCGCCAAATAATCCATACTCCTCAATAATCACAGCATATAGATAATCGGAAAATGCGTTCTGTAAAAAGTTCTTTTGCACTGAATTGCCCGGCCCCGCACCAAAGAAACCACCGTTGGCAATAGCCATTTTGGCTTGTTTTGTTTGGTCGGCATCATCGGCATCAGTTACAAAATTTTTCAAGCGCGATGTCCATGTGTTGACACGTACTTTTTCGGGAAAAGCCTGACCCACTACTATCAAGCCTGAAAAAGCCACCAAACCACAAAAAAGCAATAAAAATATATATTTCATCGCCACACGACCCACGAACATCATCACCATACACGTAGCAAATATCACTAAAGCGGTGGATAAATTACTCGGTGCAATCAAAAGACAGGTGATGATAATAGGCATAATAATCGGTAAAAAGGCACTTTGAAAATCCGAAATATAGTCCTGTTTTGCAGTTATGGAGCGTGCTACGTAGGTAATTAAAGAGATTTTAGCCAAATCAGAGGTTTGGAATGTCAAGCCTAAGCCTGGTACTTCAAGCCAACGTTGAGCATCATTGTATTCTGTTCCGACTGCCAAAGTCAAAGCCAAAAGTGGAATCGTAATAACAAGGGCATAAGGTGCCCACACATTGAATCGCTTATAATGCAGGAGGTGAAAAGCATAAATAATCAGTAAACCAACGCCCAAAATCAGGACTTGTTTTATCAAATAATACTCCGTATTACCGCCTTTATCTCGAAAAGCTAAAAAAGAAGATGAGCTATAAATCGTGAGAATGGACACCATCGTAAGGACGGCGACTATTGCCCATATCACTCTGTCACCTTTCAATTC
>JANMYC010000442.1:0-5827 GCA_031381715.1 Saprospiraceae bacterium | reverse complement strand
AAGACGGTATTCACGGTGCTACTTTCGCCAGTGCTGACCTCGATGAAAACTCTGCGGAAGACCTCCCCTCAGTACAAGTCGGTGACCCATTCCAAGAAAAGCTTTTATTGGAAGCCAGTTTGGAGGTAATTAAAACGGGTGCTGTTGTGGGTATGCAGGATATGGGTGCGGCGGGCATCACTTGCTCCACTTCCGAAATGTCCGCAAAAGGTGGCGTGGGAATGCGCATTGATTTGACCCTCGCTCCGCAACGCCAAAAGGACATGAAAGGTTGGGAAATTCTCCTTTCTGAAAGTCAAGAGCGGATGTTGATTGTCGCTAAAAAAGGAGAAGAAAAAGCCATTTTAGATGTATTTGAAAAATGGGATTTGCCTTGTGCTCAGATTGGTGAAGTAACCGATACAGGTCGTTTGGAGTTTTTCCACCACGGTGAAAAAGTTGCGGATGTTCCCGCTGAACCACTTGTTCTCGGTGGTGGTGCGCCAGTTTATCAGCGTGAATACACGACCCCTCAGTATTTTAAAGAAATTGAAAAATATAATATCAACGATATTCCACAACCAACGGATTATCTCGCTACGGCTAAAAATCTGTGGAATTCGCCTAATATTGCTTCAAAAAAATGGATTTATGAGCAATATGACTCTATGATTCGCACCAACACCCTCACTACGAATACCCCTGCCGATGCAGCAGTGATACGGGTAAAAGGCACTGAAAAAGCATTGGCTTTGACAACGGATTGCAATTCAGCTTACGTCTATGCCGACCCTTATAAAGGCGCCATGATTGCCGTTTCAGAAGCTGCCCGCAATATCGTGTGCAGTGGTGGCGAGCCCGTGGCAATTACGAATTGTTTAAATTTTGGCAATCCATACAGTCCAGAAGTGTATTATCAATTCGTTCACGCGCTTCAAGGCATGGGCGATGCCTGTCGCCGTTTTGAAACGCCAGTAACGGGTGGAAATGTCTCTTTTTACAATCAAATGGTTCAAAATGGTGAAACTGTCCCAGTTTATCCAACGCCTACGATTGGCATGTTGGGCTTATTGGACGATTATACCAATAAAATGACGCTTGATTTCAAAGAAGAAGGCGATATTATTTATCTCATTGGTGTTACGAAAGAGGATATTTCAAGTTCAGAATACCTTATCAGATTGCACAACGTTAAGTATTCGCCCGCTCCATATTTTGATTTGGATGAAGAAGTATCCGTACAACATACAGTGGCTTATTTAATAAAAAATAAAATGATACAATCCGCTCATGATGTGTCAGAAGGGGGACTTTTCACTACTTTAATGGAGTCTGGGATGCCGCGCACCTTAGGTTTTGACATTGAAACGGATACGACTATGCGTAAAGATGCCTTTTTATTCGGTGAAAGCCAAAGCCGCGTTGTGGTTTCCGTAAAACCATCGCAAGTACCCTATTTTGAAGAATTTATGAATACGCGCAAAGCCGATTTCAGCAAATTGGGTAGAGTTTTGGGTGAAAGAATCCGCATTGATGGCGAAGGCTGGGGCAATATCACTACGTGGAAAGTGACTTACGATAACATTTTAGGTACGATTATGGAACAGGATTAGTTATTGGTTATTGGTTATTGAGCGAAATCCCGCTTTGCAGGATGAATTATGAATTTTTAATAAAAAAATAATGAAAAAGATATTTTTCCTTTTATTGTCCACTACCCTCTTTTTTGCAGCTTGTCAACAAAAAGGTACAGTCATTTCGGGTACTGTTAAAAATGCATCCAACCTTGAAGGAATGTTTGAGGAAGTGATGTTGAGTCAAGTTTTAGCTATTTCAAAAGTGAATTTTGATGGCAGCGGCAACTTCAAAATCCAATTGCCCGATGGCGCAAAAGCGGGTATTTACCGCATCAGAATTGGTCAAAAGCAAATCAATCTCATTTTTAACGGCAAAGAAAAAAATGTAACTGTTGAAACTGATTTGGCTACTCTCAAAGGCGTCGAATACACCGTAAAAGGTTCAGAGGATACCGAATTGTATTTGGCTACTTTCAATGATTTTATCAATAAAAAGAAAGCTCCAGCAGATTTGAAAAAAGTGATAGAAGAAGCTAAAAACCCACTTTTAAGTATGCTTTTAGCCCTTCAATTTCAAGAATTTGCGACGCCAGAGTACATGGATATGCAGAAAAAAGTAGCGGAAAGAGTCGCTTCTACGTATCCGAATAGCCCTTATGCAAAGGATTATGAAAAAGTACTTTCTTCCCTCCAAACCCAAGTGGCAATGGAGAGTGCAGGTGCGACCACAATCGCAGTTGGTCAACCCGCTCCCGATATTTCGTTACCCAATCCAGATGGCAAAGTTTATAAATTATCTGCTTTGAAAGGGAAAGTCGTATTGCTTGATTTTTGGGCAAGCTGGTGTGGTCCTTGCCGCAGAGCGAACCCCTCAGTAGTAGCGGCTTACAATCGCTATAAAAACAAAGGTTTCGTGGTTTTCAATGTTTCATTGGATAAAGACCGTCAAAAATGGGTGGACGCTATTCAACAAGATGGATTGAATTGGGAATACCACGTGAGTGACTTAAAATATTGGAACAGTCAAGCGGCGGCATTGTATAACGTACACGCTATTCCACAGCAGTTTTTAATCGGAAAAGATGGTAAAATTGCGGCTATCACAGAAGCAGGAGCATCCATTGAAGGAGAATTGGAGAAGTTGTTAAATTAGTATTGCGGAATTCCAGTTCCGCATCTAAAACTGTTTTAAAAATAAAAAAGCATGTTTTTCCCTGAGAGAAACATGCTTTTTTGTTTAAAACTCCTACACTTTATCGAAGCTCAAACCCGAATTCAAAACCAATTGAGTTCTGTCTCTCACACGGCTATCGGTGGCGGTGGCAACAATGGTATTCAGCAATTCCAACTCATTTATAGAACGTAAATTCGTGAGCGTGAGCAATCTATATTTTTGAGCAATGGGCGGAATAGCCGTCTGCAAAACCCGCGTCAAACCACCAGAACCTTGATTCACACACAGGTCAATCAACATTGTCAAGGCAGCTTCGGAGCTTAAAATCGTTGAAATTTGGGGAACAACCAACGAAATGCCGTTTATACTGAGGGGTACTTTCAAATTCATTGCCGTTTGGACATACATATTATTGGCGCATCTGAGTTGTTCTTTTAATAAAAGCGGTTCGTAAGCCGATTGAATGAAAGGCGCATAAAGGGATATTGTCCTTTGAATAAAAAGCCATGCGTTATCGCCAGTCAGTTTTGCTCCATTTTCATTTAAAACTGTAACCGTCCCCCCCTCAGTATCAATGCCCGCTCGACGGAAATATTTATCAAAAAGGGACGGCGCATACAATTTCATGGAATCCAAAAGCCGATTCAAGCTGCTACCATGCTCTTGTGCGCCCACAAATTGAATAAAACCGTAGGAAAAAATGCCTCTATCGTAGCTATTGATGGCGTCAAATTTACCTTCATTTCTTGAAACGAATTGTAAAGCCCGCGCTTGCACATCCGTCAGACCCACACTTTTCACCAATTCAAAAGGTAAATTAGGCAAATGTTGACCGGGGTAAAATATGCCATTGGGATATATCATAAAACGGCTTTGAGCATTATTATCCCTCAGCTGAGCCGTGATAGTCCCAGTTTGTGGATTTGGCAAGGTGAGAATATAACGTTTATATCCGCCCATATCTTGCACATTGACCGCCACAGCATTCCTAACGGCTCTAAAATCGCCATTTACTGAGGGGGTGCTGGGTGGCGCGTTGGGTGGCGTAGGTGGCACCTTACCATCGGGCGTGGGAGGCGTAAACGGTACTGCATCACCATACACTTTCAATACTTGACCAATTGAAAGATTATCAGAAGTTAAATTATTCAGCTTTTTTAAATCCGCTGCCGTCATTCCGAATCGGCGGGCAATAGCAAACAGGGTATCGCCTTTCACAATTTTATAAAGGGTTATCTTTGGCATTTGGGTATTTTTTTAAATAAAGAGAAACTCAAGTTTCGCATTAAAATGAAGTAGTTAAAAACTGTACATCGCTTTAAAGTAAAGATAGTGAATTTTTAACGAATATGTCCAAACAAATAATCAATGAAGTGTAAGTTTTAACATAAACCACATAAAAAAGTGGGCTGATACTGAGGGGTATTTGCAGATAATTGTGAACCTTTGTACTTTCATGCTTGTTAGGCAACCGTGAACAAAGCTTTTTAAAAAATAAAATTGACATTTAAATATCAAATATGTTGCATATTAAAAATTTAGGCGAACTCAAAGCAAGTGGCTATAAACCCAAAAGCATCAAAGATGAACTCAGAGACAACCTCATTCTGAAACTTAAAAATGGTGAAACAGTTTTTAAAGGCATTTTAGGGTTTGAAAATACGGTTATTCCCGATATTGAAAGGGCTATTTTGTCTCGTCATTCTATTTTATTATTGGGTTTAAGAGGACAAGCGAAGACACGTATTGCCCGCCAATTGGTGGATTTATTGGATGAATACATTCCCGTGGTGGCAGGAAGTGAATTGAACGACGACCCAATGCACCCCCTCAGTAGATTTGCCAAAGATTTGATTGCGGAGAGAGGCGACCACACGCCCATCACCTGGCACCACAGAAGCGAGCGCTACGTTGAAAAACTGGCAACACCTGACGTTTCGGTAGCGGATTTGATTGGTGACGTTGACCCTATTTTAGCGGCTAATTTAAAATTGCCTTACTCGGATGAGCGCGTAATTCACTTCGGATTGGTACCTCGTTCGCACAGAAGTATATTCGTAATCAATGAGTTACCCGATTTGCAAGCGCGGATTCAGGTGTCACTTTTCAATATTTTACAAGAAGGCGATATCCAAATTCGCGGTTTCAAATTGCGTTTGCCCTTGGATATTCAGTTCATGTTTACGGCTAATCCAGAGGATTATACCAACCGTGGTTCGATAATTACGCCTTTGAAAGATAGGATTCAATCGCAAATATTGACGCATTATCCAGAAGAAATTGATATTGCGCGCCAGATTACGGAGCAAGAAGCCAAGCCTGCACAAGCCCAATTGGATGTGGTGCGTATCCCCTCAATCATCCGCGATTTATTGGAGCAAGTGTCGTTTGAGGCTCGTGAAAGTGAATACATTGACCATAAAAGCGGTGTATCGGCACGATTGAGTATTTCTGCCCTTGAAAACCTATATTCAGCGGCTGAAAGAAGGACTATCATCAATAATGAAGAAAAAACCACTGCCCGCATTACCGATTTTTGGGGCATTGTGCCAGCCATAACGGGTAAAGTGGAGTTGGTGTACGAAGGGGAACAAGAGGGTCCTTATCAAGTTGCGATGAACCTATTCAGTGCGGCTATTAAAAAGGTATTCCTCGATTATTTCCCGAATCCAGATGAGCTTAAAAAGAAAGGTGATAAAGACCCTTACGGCACCATTAAAGCCTATTTTGCGGGTGGAAACGTGATTGAATTGCTCAACGAAGCCACCGATAAAAACTTCCGAAAGGAATTAGATAAAATAAAAGGCTTAGATAAGCTCATCGAAGATGCTGATATTGACGTTTTAGAACGCCATACTTTCATGGAACTGGCATTGCATGGCTTATCAGAATTTAACATAGTCAATAAAGAGATTCTGGATATGAGTTTCTCTTTCGGTGATTTACTGTCGGGTATGCTCGATGATTTTGACGAAAAGTAGGAGAAAATTGAATTTTTTAAAATTTAAAATATATAAATAGCCCGAACGAATGTTTTCCATTTGTTCGGGTTATTTTTTTGTGGGTAATACTGAGGGGGGATTCGCCTACTTATATT
>JANMYC010000416.1:0-1873 GCA_031381715.1 Saprospiraceae bacterium | reverse complement strand
GGCTAAAAGGAGCGTAAGCGACTGATTAGCTAAGTTATTACCTTACTTTTTAACAATAAAAGCTTCAATTCGACGATTTTTAGCCCGTCCTTCCTCAGTTTCATTTTCAGCAACAGGTTTCGTAGAACCGAAGCCGGCAGTGGATATTCGTTGACCGATTATACCATGCGATGCCAAATAGGCTTTTACAGAAGCAGCTCTGCCTTCAGATAATTTTTTATTGCTCGATTCATTGCCTTTGTTATCCGTGTGACCATCTATTTTGATTTCTACTTTAGGATATCCTTTCATGATTTTAACCAAATCATCCAATTGTACTTTCGAGTCTTCGGTCAATTGAGCAGAACCCGTTGCAAAATTGACATTATCAAATGTCATTGCTTTAGTTGGGTCAAGCGTTGTATCACTTGCTTCGGTATATAATTGGTCAAGGAATGAACCCGTTTTGACGACAATTTCACCATCTGGCAAACTCAATTTTTTAACGGTATCGATAGCCATAGGTGTAGCAACTGGTTCTGTAACGCCTACAACTTGAGGTGGTTCAGGTGCTTTCGTGTTACAGCTTCTGAGGTAAAACATTCCCGCTAAACCTGCCACGGCGAAGAGTATCCAAGGTAGAATTTTATTAAAACCCGTGTCTTCATGTATAACATCCGCAACTTTTGCATCCGATGCCGCTTTTGCTGCTTGAATAGTAGTAGATAATGAAGGGGCATCCAATTTCAAATTAGATAAACCCAAAACACTTGTAATGCCAGATGGAAGCGCATTTTTAATAAAACTTGTTTGGCTACCCAACAAACTCATCAAACCTTGAACATCCAGATTGCCACTTTTTATTTGTTTTCCTAAAATACCCATTAAAACGGGAGCTGCCATATTCATCAAGCCAGACGCTGAACCAGCTTTAATGCCCGCAAACGAAGCAATCCAATCAACAATATCGCCTAATTTATTATTAAAAAGCCCTGTATTCATGCTTTCACCCGAACTAATTAAGCCTTGAGTCAATGAACCACCTCCGAACATCATACCTAAAGAATCGAGTAAACTGCCATCGTGTCCTTGCGAGTTGATAGAGTTCAATAATTGGGAGGCATCATTAGAAGTCGTCGCTTGATTCACCAAACCGCCCAATACTGAGGGGAGTATCGCGCCCAAAGCTTTTTCAGTAGAAGAATTATCTTCGTCTAAAAAAGAGGCTGCTTTATCCAATATATTACCGCTTAATTGACTTTTTACAATTTCTAATAAATTGATTTCCATACTATTATCTTTTTATTTGCTATATGAG
Organism: Saprospiraceae bacterium; assembly: GCA_031381715.1. Taxonomy (GTDB): domain Bacteria; phylum Bacteroidota; class Bacteroidia; order Chitinophagales; family Saprospiraceae; genus JAAFJT01. Next base: position 576 of record JANMYC010000416.1, on the reverse strand, counting down.
TTTTATCTTTTATTTAAATTTGAGGGCAAAAGTAAAAAAAGAACTGTGAACTGTGTTTAGAACTACAAACTGTTTTTTAAAACTTCGCAGCTTCGGGGTCTCTTTTACTCCACCACATGGCTAAAGCAAAACCCGAAATCAAATCCCAGATTCCGTACCAAGCCGCTACCAATGCCATACCGCCTAAGCCATCAAAAAAATTGAAAATGATGATTAAGGCAAGTGTTACGTTGTGGATACCCGTTTCAAATGAAACCGCGCGCGATTCGGCTTCCGTCAATTTATTTAATCTTGAAAACCAATAACCCGTTGCCAATGCCAGAGCATTGAGTACCAAAACAATGAAAAAGACTTTACCAACATAATTCATAATATTTTGAATATTTGCCAGTAAAGCACCTATAATGAGGAGAAAAAACAAGGAAAATGAGATGGTTTTGAAAGGTTTTCTGATTTTATCGGCCAATTTCGGTAGTTTATAAGAAACCAGCATACCCAATACAAGCGGCAAAACTATTAAAAGTGCCACTATTTTCATCATTTCAAAAGCATTGAGGCTCACAGGTTTTCCCAAAT
>JANMYC010000392.1:0-1538 GCA_031381715.1 Saprospiraceae bacterium | reverse complement strand
GTATTTAAAAGAACAAAAAGCCTATTTACTCCCACTTTTAGACCAATTAATATCAAAAATTAAAGACAATAAAGAGGCACTCGACGGCGGCAGATTCTTGGATTGGCCTTCGAGTGAAAACAAAAAAGCCATTCATGCAGGCTTACACGCCATGCTTTTGAAGACAATTACTGAGGGGGGTATCCTGTGCGATATTTTGGGTGAAAAACAGCAAGCTGAAAAATGTCGAAAAGCTGCCGAAGGTTTGCGCCAGTATGTTCCCGATATGGCGCAGTCAAAACAAGCCGCCGCTTTGCTTGCCATTGCAGGTTTAGTCCCTGCCGAAAAAGCCAATAATGAGGTGATTGCCGTGGACGGCTCACAACGGGTTTCTACTTTTTATGGCTATTATATGCTTCAAGCCAAGGCAAAAGCGGGAGATTATGACGGTGCTTTGGCGTGTATTCGGGAATATTGGGGCGGTATGCTTGACATGGGTGCCACCACTTTTTGGGAAGATTTTGATATGGATTGGCTCAAAAATGCCGCGCCAATTGACGCACTTGTTCCCGCAGGAAAAAAAGACATTCATGCCGATTATGGGGCGTATTGCTACAAACAGTTGCGTCATAGTTTGTGCCACGGTTGGGCTTCGGGACCTACATCTTGGTTGAGCGAACACGTTTTAGGGGTGCAAGTCGTGGAAGCGGGTTGCAAAAAAATCAGAATAGCACCGCATTTGGGCGATTTAACTTTTGTGGAAGGCACGTTTCCAACGCCGTTTGGTATTGTTAAAATAAAACATCAGAAATTGGCGAATGGTAAAATTGAAACGACAGTGAAAGCACCAAAAGGGGTGAAGGTGTTGCGATAACACATTTTTTTAAATCCGACATAAATTGTCAATTTTAACAGAAAAAACATAATATGAAACCACCATACAATACAAGTTATCCAGGCATGGACGACCTACGGGAACGCGCCAAAGCCCGAATCCCCCGCTTTGCTTTTGAATATTTAGACGGTGGCTGCAACGAAGATGTGAATTTATATAAAAACACAGCCGAATTGCGCGAAGTCGAGTTGAAGCCTTACTATCTAAACGACCACACCGCTTCGGATTTGAAAACGGAGATTTTTGGTCACGTGTATGATGCACCTTTTGGCATTGCGCCCATTGGTTTGCAAGGCTTGTTGTGGCCCAATGCGCCCGAAATATTGGCAAAAGCGGCTTTTAAACACAATATTCCTTTCATTTTAAGCACCGTTTCAACATCAAGTATTGAGCGAATTAGCGAAATAACGGAAGGTAATTTTTGGTTTCAACTCTATCACCCAACGGAAAATGCCCTGCGGGACGATATTATTAACCGTGCCGATGCCGCAGGCTGCAAAAACCTGTGCGTTTTGAGCGATGTGCCAACTTTTGGCTTTCGCCCCCGCGATATTCGCAATGGTTTGGCGATGCCGCCAAGGATGACTTTAGCCAATATTATCCAAATTATGGGCAGACCCAATTGGGCAATCAATACCCTCATTCATGGACAACCGAGTTTTGC
>JANMYC010000354.1:0-5113 GCA_031381715.1 Saprospiraceae bacterium | reverse complement strand
GATGCCTACGAGCGTTTGTTGGCACCGAGTATTGAAACGGAGTTTCGGAATATTTCAAAAGATAGAGCGGATGCGGAGGCGATTCAAGTTTTTATTCAAAATTTAAGGCAATTATTACTATCTGCTCCGTTGGGTCAAAGACGAGTTTTAGGTATTGATCCAGGATTCAGAACGGGTTGTAAAATTGTTTGTTTGGATGAAAGCGGTACGCTGCTTTTTAATACAACTATTTATCCGCATCCTCCTCAAAATAATGAGCGTGAAGCCGTTGAAAAAATTAAGGAATTGGTTAAAAAATACCAAATTCAAGCCATTAGCGTTGGAAACGGTACAGCAGGAAGAGAAACGGAGACTTTATGCAGAAGTATCAAATTTGAGCACCCCCTCAGTCCCGAGAGTAATCGGGATTTCCCTGCGGTCAATATTTTTATGGTTAGCGAAGCCGGTGCGTCCATTTATTCCGCTTCGGATGTGGCGAGAGAGGAATTTCCTGAGTTGGATTTGACTGTTCGTGGAGCCATTTCAATCGGCAGAAGATTGATGGATCCATTGGCGGAATTGGTGAAAATTGACCCTAAAAGCATTGGCGTAGGTCAATATCAACACGATGTGAATCAACCCGCTTTGAAAGAGAGTTTGGACAGAACCGTGGAAAGCTGTGTGAATCAAGTGGGCATCAATTTGAATACAGCCAGTAAACATCTTTTGACCTACGTTTCAGGCTTAGGTCCCAGTCTTGCGCAAGCGATTGTAAAACATCGGACTGAAAACGGTATGTTTAAAAATCGAGCTCAATTGAAAAAAGTGGCTCGGTTAGGCGATAAAGCTTATGAGCAATGTGCAGGATTTTTAAGAATTAGAGAAGCTGAAAACCCTTTAGATAATACTTCAGTACATCCAGAGAGTTATCATGTGGTTGAAAAAATGGCGAAGGATTTAAAAATATCCGTCAAAGAATTGATTGAAAAAAAGGATGTCCGAAAGCAAATAAAACTGAATGATTACGTTACTGAAAAAGTCGGTTTGCCTACACTAAACGATATTATGAAAGAATTGGACAAGCCCGGTCTTGACCCCCGTGGTGAAGCAAAATCTTTTGAATTCGCGGATGTACATTCTTTGGAAGATTTAAAAACGGGGATGGTTTTACCAGGAATTGTTACAAATATTACCAATTTCGGGGCATTTGTGGATATTGGTGTCAAACAAGACGGTTTGGTGCATATTTCACAAATGGCAAATCGCTTCATTAAAACACCGGGTGAAGTTGTCAGTTTGCAGCAGCACGTTCAAGTTAAAATTATTGAATTGGACTTGACTCGTAAACGGGTTATGTTATCCATGAAAGATGTTTAAAAAGAAAACCAACTGATGAATGAGACTAAAGGGTTGAATAAATTGCGAATCTTTATTTATACAAGTTTTGCGCTCATTGCTTTTGCCGCAAACTCCGTTTTAAATAGATTGGCATTAGGAGGCAATGCGATTGATGCGGGAAGTTACATCGGTATTCGTTTGGCTTCTGGCGCGTTGACTTTAGTGTTTCTCAATGGAATTGATAAGCGGGATTTTAAATTTGTGAAAAGGGCATCTTCGGATTTTTTTGGAAATAATTTATTGCCCGCTTTTTATCTTTTTGCTTACGGTGTTGCGTTTTCATTTGCCTATCGAAGTTTGAGTTCGGGCACGGGGGCATTTATTTTATTTGGCACAGTCCAAACCACTATGCTTTCAATGGCATTATTAAAAGGAGAAAGACCCTATATTTCAGAATGGCTGGGTTTGATAATTGCCATTTTAGGCTTGGTTTATTTGGTTTTCCCGGGTTTATCTGCACCTGATCCGCTGGGTGCTTTTTTAATGATAATTGCGGGCGTAGCATGGGGATTTTATACCTTAAAAGGACGGGGCGTAAAAGACCCCCTCGAATCCACTGCGTTGAATTTCATTGTGTCAGTTCCGATGGTTTTGGCTGTAAATGTCTTCACATTCTCGAATGCTCACTTTTCTACTGAGGGGGTCGTCTATGCTTTTATCTCAGGCGCCATCACATCTGGCGTGGGTTACGCAATATGGTATGCGGCGTTAAAAGGACTCACCACCACTCAAGCCGCATTTCTACAACTTTTCGTACCCATTATTGCTGCTTTAGGCGGCATACTCTTCCTTTCTGAAAATATCACATCTCGACTTATTGGAGCAGGGTTGCTAATTATTGGCGGTGTCGTTTGTGCTTTAATTGGCAAGCGTTATTGGAAGTTTTAATAAAAAATGCTTTGAAAATATCTGTTATTTAAACTATTCAAAGGATTTATAGTCCAATATTTGAACAAATACCCCTAATTTCTCCATTTCAAATACTTTTCGTTTAAAAATTCACCCTTTTTGTTGAATAACTATCGACTAATATTTTATTTATCTTAAATTTGGTAAAATATAAATCAAGCACATTTAAAATTGATGTTTTAATGCTCAAATACCTTTTCATTATTGTCATTCTTATACCCCTCAGTATATCGAGTATTTTTGCTCAAAATGGGGCTGAAAAGAGGCTTATTGCCTACGTTTTTCTTTCAGATGAATGCCCGATGTGCCAAGGTTATGCCCCCGTTTTAAATCAATTAGCCGCAAATTATGAAAGCAAAGGGGTGGAATTAGTGGGTGTTTTTCCTAATTATTACGCTACTGATTCTGCAATCGGGGCTTTTAAAAAAGAGTACAACATTACATTTAAAATGCGACGTGATTCAGGTTTTATTTTAACCAACCGCTTGGGCGCGAGCATAACTCCACAGGTTTTTGTTGAAAATACTGAGGGGGTGCTATTGTATTCAGGTCAAATCGACGATGCTTATTTCAGAGCGGGAAAGCGGCGCGGCACTACCACTTTTCATTATTTAAAAGATGCCATAGATTCACTTCTAATTAACAAAAAGCCCACTGTAGAAATGACTAAGGCAGTGGGGTGTGTTATTGTTAAAGATTAATCATAATGTGTAAATAGATATTAATTAATTTTTTATTTAAAATTAGGGATATGAAAAGAAACGTTTTACTCACTTTATTCTTGGTATTTTTATTTTTTAAAGGATACAGTCAAAATCTGACTTGGGCTGATAATATTGCGCCTATTTTATTTAAAAATTGCGCAAAATGCCATAATCCCAATGGCGTTGCTCCGTTTTCGTTGCTGACTTATGATGATGCTTATCGGAATAGGCAAGGTATAAAAGCGGCGGTTGTGTCTAAAAATATGCCACCGTGGTCACCTGACCCTAATTATCGTCATTTTGCCAATGAGCGTGTTTTGAGTACTGCTGATATTAACGCGATTACAGCATGGGTTAACGGAAATGCAGCACAAGGCAATCCAGCAAATGCGCCTGTAACACCGACTTTTGCGGCGGGAAGTGAAATCACTACACCCGATTTGGTTTTGACCATTCCTAACTATACTGTGAACACAAATAATGATTTGTATCGCTGTTTTGTGATTCCAAGTAGTTTAATCGGCGATAGATTTATCACATCTTTGGAAGTTATTCCTGGAAATCGAAAGATTGTTCACCACGTTTTGGCTTTTCAAGATTCAACCAATGTACCTGCTCAGCTCGATGCAGCTGACCCTGGTGCGGGATACACCAATTATGGTGGGACGGGTTCAAACGCTTCTCAATTGGTTACTGGCTGGGTGCCAGGTCAAGGTGCTGTGAAATTTCCAAGTGGTATGGGTATTCGATTGGCTTCTAAAACGAATTTGGTTTTGCAAATCCATTACCCCGGTGGTACTGTGAATCAAAAAGACAGCACTAAAATTGTTTTGAAATTGGCGCCAGAAGGCTCAAAATTGCGTGAAATATTCAATCGCCCCATTTTGGCGCACGTTTCACCGATTTTGACGAATGGTCCTCTGGATATTCCGGCTAATCAAACCAAAACTTTTGTTGAAAAATTGACGCTTCCGATTACGGGCTCCTTTTTAAGTATTGCTCCGCACATGCATCTGATTGGTCGCCGTACGAAGGTTTATGGTTTATTACCGTCTGGTGATACGCTCAAATTAATTAATATTCCAGATTGGGATTTCAATTGGCAAGGAGCATATACTTTCCGAAATGTTTTAAGAATACCAGTTGGAACGACGCTGGTAGCGGAGGCATTTTATGATAATACATCCAATAATCCTTTTAACCCCAATAACCCAGCTAAACAGGTAAAACTTGGAGAAGGAACAGCCGATGAAATGATGCTCAACTATTTTACATTTATGGCGTATCAGCCTGGGGATGAAAACATAGTTTTGGATAGTTCAGCGATTGTCAATTCCTCTTTTGAAATAAATGAAAAAGAAAGGCTGAATTTAGCTTGCTATCCGAATCCTGCGCAATCAAGTGTTACTCTCAGCTTTAATTTGCCCCAGCGTGAAATATGCAATGTGGATATTTTTGACATTACGGGTACAGCCGTGAAAGGTGTGGTAAAAGGACAATGGTTGGATAAAGGTGAGAATCAAATTCCTATCTCGACAGTTGATTTGCCATCCGGAACCTATATAGTTCGACTTTTTTCCGAAAAAACCTATGGTATTGAAAGGTTTATCAGGGTTGAATAGATTTTTTTTGATTTTAATTGAAAAACTGGTAACTTCAGACAACTCAATTTAATACCTAAAAATGCCGTTAGGCATTCTATATCTGTAGAAAATAAATTAAAAAGCCCACAAGTTCCGTAGGAACGGCATATTAAAATATGTTTTCAATATATCGTTCCTACGGAACTCCATAATAATAAATATTTTTTCTACCGATATAACATGCCTAACGGCATTTCAAAGTATTAAATTGAGTTATCCGAAGTTACCAGGAAATAATATTTTATTTGAAATAGCTTGTATCTCTTTTAAGAAGTACAAGCTTTTTTAATTGACACCATATATACTGGTAACTGATTTATGAGCTCTTTTAAATCAACTTTTATAGATGGATTTGATGTATAAATGACATGTTTCTAAATATTTTCATCGGTTTTTAATTTTTTATTTCGGTTAACTGAAACTTTTTTTAAATTTATGAAAAAAAAGATTTGAGGCACACACCATTTTCCAAAATTTGTG
>JANMYC010000346.1:0-5713 GCA_031381715.1 Saprospiraceae bacterium | reverse complement strand
CCACCCAGTAGATTGGAGCCTACCATGCCCATAATATCATCTACCATGCTACCATCTCCGTTTTTATCAAGGAATTGAGTAGCCATCTGCATCAATGGATTGCTGCTTTGTTGTTGAACACTACCGCCTAACATGCCCGCTAAACCGCTTGCATCCAAGCCTTGTTGTTGTTTTTGTTGACCCAAAACACCCATAACCAGTGGAGCTAACTTAACCATCATACCCAATACACCATTCTCATTAACACCCGTAGCTTTCGAAATCATCTGAGCTGCACCACCTGCTTGGTCGCCCAAAACGTGACCCAGTATACCTGCGCCATTCAATGCAGAAGGCACACTCGCTTGACCAGCGCCTCCAATTAGACCCATAACATCATTCAAGATACTGCCATCGTGATCACGATCTAATGCAGAAAATAGTCCTTCAGCACCGCCACCTTGAGCATTTTTTGCCAAGCCGCCTAAAAGTGTAGAAAGTGCACCTTGTGCTGCCATTTGAGTTTGTTCAGGTGCTGCGCCAGTTTCTTGGCTCATTTGATTGATTACGTCAGGAGTAAGATAGCCCTGAAGAAGTCCCATTAAATCCATTTTATACGTAGTTTAAATTGTTTAAAATTAAAATTTATGATGGTAAAATTTTTTCTAAAAGTAAACATAACTTTAAGTTTTTAATACAAAAAGATATAAAAATTTAGCAAAAAAATTTAGTATCAATAGGACGTCAATAAGAACCAAAGTAACGCCGTGCAAACCACTCAACACTAATAATACTTATAATTAAGAAAAATATCCATTTTAAGTTCATCGCGGTCTGTGTTTTATTGGTAGTGTACATCACGGGTTTGATATTCGTACGGTTTTTAATAGAGTCAGCCAATGATACCATATCTTTAGGGTATACCATCGAGCCGCCAAATTGGTTGCTCAAGGCGCGCAATACTGAGTGGTCAGCAGTGGTTTCATACAACTCAAGCTGAATGGGTTGAACACTAAAACGCCCTTCTGCTTCAAGTTTCTGCCCACCTACATTTGTGAAAGCTTTGAAGGAATAATTCCCGACGGCTAAAACACCCGCACTTAACGAATAAGAGCGACCTGTTTTATTAAAAGTATAATTAAATTGCTTATTTTCTGAATTGGTAATAGCCATACTCACATCGGGATCGTTAATGAGTTCGTATGAATTATTATAAAGTTCTGCGCCGAAGTTGATGGGTTCATTTTCACGATAAACATTTTTATCAGTCCATGCTCTGAATTTGCGCTTATCTTCTTTCACGCTCACGTACTGAATCATTTTTGAAATCAACCCCTCAGTAATATCGTGGTTTTGATGCTGTGCGAAGTCAAAAAGACGCCATTTCCACAAGCCTTCTGCTGCAATAATGCCCGTTTTGATGCCATCTGATTCACCCAACATGATTAAAGGGAACTTTGTGTCTATCTTCCCAATTTTTTGATACATCAATACTTGCCCGCCACCCAATTCTTTAAACTCGCCATAAGGAGCAGTCATAGGATTAAAATCCGAAATCTGCTTCATATTATCTTCAAGGGTAAAAAGATTAAATGTGCCATTCATAGTGGCTTGAACATCATTGCCGCTTTTGGGGTCAGCACTGATGCTCATGAGGTTTTGTAATGTATTTAATTTGCGTACATCTGATTGACTACCAATGATAAAAACGCGCGGAATTTTTTTATTATTTAAAGTACTTAAAACGGCATCTGCACCATTCGATACTGAGGGGATCTGATGTAAAACCACTAAATCAAAATCACCTACATTCACTTTTAAATCATTGATAGTAGCGACTGTTACAGTATAGTTTTTATTCGTAGAAATAGCTTCATTCAGCGCGGCAATGTCAGGATGCGGGGCATTGGCTAATAAAAGGATTTTAGTGCGGGCATCCAAAACTTCAATATAAATATCTTTAACATTATTTGCCGTAGTGGCTTCGCCATTAATAGCAGATACACTTACTCTAAAACGCTGAATCCCAGGCTGAGAAGCATCTAAAGTAACTTCTTTAGTCGTGAAAAAATCATTTTTATTGATAGAAATGGGAAATGATTGAGCCCCTGATAAATTACCTGCTCCATCTACTTTAGCAACTGAAAGAACAGTATTGCTCCCAGTACAGTTATTGGCAGCAATATCTATTTGTACATTAAATTTATCGCCCAAATAAGCGATATTGTTGTGAAATACGCGCTTGATAACCAAATCCTTTTTAGGAGTAGTATCTCCTAATGCTATTGTATAAACGGGCGCATTGAGTTTAGCAGCAGCATACAAAGGGCTCGAGCCTTCATTATAAATACCGTCAGTTGCCATGATTACAGCACCTAAATTTTGATTGGAGTATAAATCATAGATATTCTTTAACAAATCAGAAGTATTTGTCAATTTATCTTTGAATTGAAAATTGACCCCTTCTCTTACTTTTTCACCAAAAGCATATTGATGCACTTCGTACTTATCTCCTAAGTTTTGGGCGAGTGTTTCAAAACTTGTTTTATAAGCATTTGTATCTTTTATAGCCGAACTAAGGGATTCGGATACGTCTTGAGCTATTATCACAACGGGCTTTTTAATATCCGTTATAGAGGTTTTTAAAACAGGAGAAAGCAGTAAAATGGCTAATATTGTGGTAGAAAGCCAACGTAAAGCCGCTAATCCCCGTGTAACCATGGGTGGCTGCTCTTTAAAGCTTCTGTCTTTGTAGTAAAGCACTGCGGCATAAGCTACACCAAGCAATGTGCAAAACGGGATATACCAAGTAGGATATTGAAAACTGAGCATAATTCTAAGGATTTGGTCGTTGAATGAACGACCTTTAAAGAACGTTTTAGAAACGGTTAGGTTGCAAAGTAAAATAAAAACGTATTAATATGATAAAAAATATTTCAAATGTTGAACATTATCAATGGGGTAATAATTGCGATGGCTGGCGATTACTGGATTTATCTTCTTTGAGCGTTATTCAAGAGAGAATGTCACCACATACAGCCGAGGCTTTTCACTATCATCTAAACGCACAACAGTTTTTTTTCATTTTAAAAGGCAGCCTTACATTTGAAGTAGAAAAGGAGGTGTTTGTCGTTAAAAAAGGGCAAGGGTTTCATATTGTACCGCAAGCGATACATAAGGTATTGAACAATTCAGAAATAGATGCTTATTTCCTCGTTATTTCTGAGCCATTAACTAAGGGCGATAGAGTAAATTTATAACAGAACTTGGTTCAATTCCGAACATCGAAATTGAACCAAGTTATTCATAATTCTATTTTTTATCTTTTATCCACCAGCGAATCAATAACGGATTGATGAAAAGGTCACTCGCCAAGGCTGTAATAAGTGTCACTGCTATCAATTTACCCACTGTTACTGAGGGGGGGTGAATACTGAATATCATCACTAAAAATCCAAAAAATAGTATAATTGTCGTTAAAAAAACGGGCTTACCTGTTTCCAAAAGAGTGGTTTGGAGTGCACTATCTACATTTAATCCTTTTTTTCTATTGATATTAAAACTGCTTAAAAAATGAATGGTGTCGTCGATGGCAATACCGAAAACTACAGTAAAAATCATCGAAATACCCGCGTCCAAGTCAACACCCAAGAAGCCAATCAATGCGCCAGCAAATAGCAACGGGAACAAATTGGGAATCAAGAAAATGGCTATCATTCTAAAATTACGGAGCATTAAGCCCATCAAAATGGCGATTAATCCTATTTCCCAAGCCAAGCCTTCCACGAGGTCATCCCGCACATATATAGCATTTTTATCAATAATATAACCCGTCCCCGTTCGTTTGAACGTCGCTACTGAGGGGTCAGTATTGGTGGCAATCCAAGCGTCAATTCTGTCTCCAACTGCCATGACACTGTCAGCACCCAAATCCAAAATGCGGGTAGCAATACGAGCTTTTGAACCATCCTTTGACAATAATATATTGGCCGTTGCTTTGGGCAAATTCCCCGCAAGGCTTTGATATTCAGCGAATTGTGTCGAATCTTCTGGCATTTTATAAGCGGAAGAATTATTGCCATTCGACATTTGATTTAAACTTTTATAGATTATAGTCGGCGAACTGATTGAGCGAATTGAAGTGATAGTTTTCAAATGGCTTTCAACTTTATCAATTTGTTTCATCACTTCAAAATCATCTGCTTTATGTCCATTTTGAGCAAAAACAGCATATTCTAAAGGGCGAAAACCTGAAAATACTTTTTCAAAAAAGAAAAAGTCTTCGGTTACTTTCTGCCCCAAAGGCATATTATCTTCGATGCTATAATTCGTTTTTATTTTTGAAATGCCATACACACACAGCAGTAAAACGCCGCACGCAATCAGAGCAATTGTGCGAGTACGTGTTTTGGTCACCTGATATACCCATTGCATAATGCGTTCCACGCGTGTGCTATCCCCCCTCAGTAAAATAAGGTCATCTACCTTAAAATATGATAAAAATGCCGTGGTTAGGAGTAAAACGGTGAAATAAGCCGTCATAACACCCACTGCTGCGTTGATACCAAATTCTTGAATGGGTGTAATCCTACTCGTAACAAGTGTCGCAAAGCCAACTGCTGTAGTGATAGCGGTCATGAAAGTAGCTAAACCAATTTCTTTCATCGTCATCAGAATCGCTTCGTCTTGGGTATGCCCACGCCGCAGTTCATCTATATATTTCGACATCATGTGAATCACATCAGATGTGCCAATTATGACCATTAAAACAGGGTAAAGTGCAGCCATAGCACTTAGTTCTCGCCCAAAAGCCCCTAAAATGCCCAAAAATATGAGTAACGCCAAGCCGATTGAACCTAATGCTACCACTACGCTCCACACTCTTCTGAAAATTAAAGACATAATAATACCTACCAAAAGAGCTGCAACAATACTCGAAACAGCGACTTCTCGTTTCTCCATCCACACCAATTCTTTTTGAAAATTGGCACGACCCAAGTAATGGTAACTTTCAAAATTGTAAGGTTTTATGAGCGAATCCATGCCGTTCATCAGCACATCAGACTCTTCAAGGGTGAGCTTATCCTTTGTTTTTAAAACTAAAACCAAGGAAGTAGCATCTTCTGAAATAAGATTACGGACAAAACGCTCATCTTTTAATATTCTACTTTTATCGGATTCGTAGTAGGATGTATCGTCAACGTGGATAGCAGGGATACCCGTAATGCCAAAAAGAGTTTTGAGCGGAAACTGCACTTTGGTCAGAGATTGGGCATCTTTGACATAGGCTAATTCACTTGCTTTTGTGGAAAGGCTATCAAATTTTGTTAAAAAATCTTGATTGAATACCCCCTCAGTACGTTTGACCCCAACGAGCAAAAAATTATCGTCAGACTCAAACTCTGCTATAAATTTTTGAAAAAAAGCCAAATCAGCGTCACCTTGCGGGAAAAATTGCTCAAAATCAAATGAAAAACGCAACGTCGTGATGAAATAAATACTTGCTGCTATCAGTACCGCAAAGAGTGAAAAAACTATTTGTCGGTAACGTCGAAAATTGAAAGACATAATTACTTTATTTTAAAGTGGACATCTTTTAAAGGATTTGAAAACTAAAAAGTTGTAAAATAGGCATATAATTTTCAATGCTTTCAAAAATAAATGAAAGATATAACCGCTCAAACTTAGAAAATTACAGTTTCCTTAACGACCTCTTAACTGCATTTTAACATAC
>JANMYC010000339.1:0-3118 GCA_031381715.1 Saprospiraceae bacterium | reverse complement strand
CTCCTCTGCTTGTGATATAGGAAATCAAAATCAAGACAATGAAATATCCGATGATTAGAGAAAAAATGAGGTAAGGAGATAGTTGCGTTGGCGTCATATTGAACTGTGAATTTTAAACTGTAACTTTAATTTGGCTGTTTTTCGCCTCAAATACTGAGGGGTGTTGTTTAAAAAATCTGAATTAAGTTTTTGAATACTACTGAACTGTTAAAGATTTAATGTTTAAATGATTTATAATCAATGTTTTAAATGCTCAATGAGTTCGTTAGGACTCACACATTTATAGAAAAGCATAATCAAATAAACCTCTCGAGTCCGTTAGGACTCGCACATTAAACCCTCTATGTGTGAGTCCTAACGGACTCGTAAAATATCTAAAATATTGATTATGAGTTATTTAAACATTAAATCTTTAACAGTTCAGTAGTATTAAGTTTTTGTTTTTTACTGATATTAATACCATATATATGGCTTTTTTATGAAAGTTTACATAGAGTTTAGAAAGGGGCATCGCCCCTGTAGTTCGGTAGAAATAGCCACCATCATCATTCTCTATCGCGGCAGAGCCGCACAAGAATTAAATGTTTTGCGGCTCTGCCGCGATTAATTCTCAATATTTCTGGTTTTGCTACCGAACTGTCAGGGCAATGCCCCTTTTCAAACTCAAATTAAACTATTATAAGAAATCCTTAGTGCCATCAATACAATTCAAGGTTTGAAATTATAAATATTTTGAAATAAACAAGCAATTTATGGGGCAATAAAAAAATCCGATAGCTTTGGACTATCGGATTTTTTATATTTTAATAGATATCAATCCATAAAATGAATGAATCGGGAAGCTATTAATTTGTTTTTTCCTCTTCTTTAGGATCAACATTGCCTTTTATCATCAATACGACGTTAGTAGGCTCTGTATTTGCCGTCAAAGTGACAGTTTTGCTTTGAGGGCCATTTTTATGCGCTGAATCAAATATTACTTTGATTTCACCGCCTTTACCTGCTTTGATAGGCTCTTTTGGCCATTCAGGAACAGTACAACCACAGCTACCGCGCGCATCGCTGATAATTAAATCGTTATTGCCTGTATTTTTGAATTTGAAAATATGAGTCATTTTCTCACCTTCTTTCAATTTACCCCAATCATAGCTCATTTCATCAAATTTGATAGTAGTAGTCTTGCCACCAGTTTGGTTAACTGGATTTGCCGGTGCCGGTGAAACTTGATTAGCAGAAGGTGTAACTGATTCCGCAGCCGCTTTTGCAATCGGAGCAGCTTCGGTAGCTGTCGCAGCTACGGCTGATGATGTTGCAGCTTGAGTTGGTGAAGTTGAAGGCATTGCTGATGACATAGAAGCCGCAGCAGTGTTAGAAGAAGCAGATGGGTCACTTTTACAAGCAAAAACAAACATTACTGCACTTGCTAAAGCTAAACTTTTGAGCACTTTTTTCATCTTTATAGGATTTTTATTTTTTTGAATATTTAAAAACGGCACTAAAATACTAATAATAAAACAGTTTTATACTGAGGGGGGTTCTTTTTTAATAGAACTTTAACACATCTTTAATAATGGGTGATGAGTGATAGTCGTTTAATATTTAACCTATCAACCATCACCTATCAATCATCAACCATGAATTATCACTCATCAATTATCACCTATCACTTATCACCCATCATATCAGGTCTTCTATCTTGCGTTCTTTTTAAAGATTGTTCGTAGCGCCAATCGGCAATTTTAGCTTCGTGACCTGATAAAAGTATTTCGGGCACTTTCCATCCTTGGTAATCAGCTGGGCGCGTATATACAGGCGGGGCTAAAAGATTATCTTGAAATGAATCAAATAAGGCAGATGTTTCATCACCTAAAACGCCGGGTATCAATCGCCCGATGGCATCCACAACTATCGCCGCGGGAAGTTCTCCGCCAGATAAAACATAATCGCCAACGGTCAGTTCCATTGTGATGAAATGCTCGCGAATACGCTCATCCACTCCTTTATAATGGCCGCATAAAATGATAATATTATTCAGCATCGAAAGGCGATTGGCGAGTGGCTGGTCAAATTTTTTACCGTCAGGAGTCATATAAATGACTTCATCGTAGGTGCGTTCGGATTTGAGTTGATTGATACAATTGGCAATTGGCTCAATTAACATCACCATTCCTGCACCGCCGCCAAATTGATAATCGTCCAGCTGTCTGTGTTTTCCAATGGCAAAGTCTCTCAAATTGTGTACGTGAACCTCAAATAAACCTTTCTCCTGTGCCCTCTTTAGGATAGAGTGATTAAAAGGACTTTCCAGTAATTCGGGAACGGCAGAAAGGATATCTATTCTCATATATTTGAATTTTACCAGAAAAGGTAAGAGAAAAATTGTGGGCTTTGATGGTAATCAAAACCCACAATTCGAAAGACTTATTAGTTAACTTTCAATAATTCAACTTCGAAAATTAAAGTTTCATAGGGACCTATATCAGCACCCGCACCACGCTCACCGTAAGCAAGGTTGTAAGGAACAAATAATTTCCATTTTGAACCCGTTTTCATCAATTGTAAAGCTTCTTGCCAACCTTGAATAACACCGTTTACTGGGAAATCAATCGGCTGACCTCGCTGAACTGAGCTATCAAATACTTTACCATTCAATAATGTACCGTGGTAATGGGTCGTTACTTTATCAGTAGCCTTTGGGATGACACCAGTACCATCCACCATGACTTCGTATTGCAAACCACTCGCGGTTACTTTCACACCTGGGCGTTTAGCATTTTCGTCAAGAAACTTTTTGCCCGCTTCAACGGTAGCCGTAAATTTTGACTTGCTTGCTTCTGCCATGTATTGGCTGAAAAGTTGATTGGCTTGTTCTACTTTGATTGTTTCTGTACCAGCGATCGCATCTTGAAAGCCTTTAGCCATTGCGTTGGCATCGATATTTATTTTTTCACCGTTTTTGAAGTTTTGGGCAAACAGTACGCCCAAGCTATAACTGACTGTATCCATATTATTTTTTAAATTTTGTGCAAAAGTAACTGCTGTGAAGCTTAAAGCGACAATACTCAAGAGAATTTTTTTCATTTACTAACGTATTTTTATTGATTTTAAAAAATTTGTG
>JANMYC010000306.1:0-8763 GCA_031381715.1 Saprospiraceae bacterium | reverse complement strand
ACTACCCAAATTGGTTCTTATATTTTTCTTAATCAAGGCAAATTGATTGAGAAATAATGAATTATTTAAAAGCAATTTAACGCAGAGTAAGGGAAATAGAAGAACTTAGTTGGGTAGGTTATTTTTTACTTTATCCCTTATATAAAAAAATGGCGTAAAGGAACATTGTATTAAGTTTTTTAACTTAATACAGTTTCTAATGAAAAAATTAAAAAAAGCATTTGGCTTGGATGAATTTGGAATTATCAATTTTCCAAATAAAATCTCTAATGTCGTGATTGCCAGATTACTTTATGGCGAAGGAAGAGGGTGTTCTTGGTGTTTCCCGCATGGTTTTGAAACAAATAATTCAACCATCAGTAATCGCCAAAGAAATTGGAAAAAATTTAGAAAAACTAAATGGAAAACCAATTTCAAGAAGTAGCCCCCTCAGTATCTACCCCATTTTAAGATAAAAAAACGGGTTGAAGTGTATGGCTTCAACCCGTTTTTATTACAAGTTAAATTATTTTACCAAATCCGTTGTTTCAATTATTTATTCTTGTTACAATTAATACACTTAGATATTGGCCGTTTATAGAATACATAAGCTGATGGTTGGCTCATATTAACTAGCGCACAATTATCTACCATATAACATACGGCCGCTCTAATTTCATTTTCAGGATACTTATCCCATTTTGGACAGAAATTTGAGCCAATATACTTGCTATACACCTCTAATGGCTCTTTTTGGGCTATTGAATTGTATAAATTACTATCGACAAAAGAATTTATCAAATCTTCAGAATGACTCTTTAATCGCCAGTTTTTGTTTAATAATATTAACTTCAATGAATCAATATAATTACCGTTTAGCTGTGTATTTTGGAATTGAGCAAAATATAAATTTTGAGTCGTCATTAAATATTTTTGATTCTTTTCATCCCTAAGTGAAATATAAACGCTAAGACCATACTTAGTAACCTCACAAATATTTTTAACGTTCTCTCTTTTACATTTATCTTTAATTCTACACGAAACAGCAGCGCAGAAAATTAATACAAACATGATTTTTTTCATTTCTAATCTTTGAAATTATTATATGAATCAGGAGAAACAATTTTTTAAAAGATACCTTTACCCGCTGTTCCAAGTACAGATTTGAAAATATACTCAATATCTATTTAATCAATTTTACAAATAAATAAATTACTATATACGATAGAAATTGACTTGAGTATATACCTCTTGAAACAAAACCAGCAATATTACTTTTTAATATGTGAACCAATGGTAAACTCCCTACTTCAAAATATCCATTTAAAAACCATCCCAGAAAAAGATAACTTATTTGGGATATGATAAAATGCCAAGCAAAAAACATGTAACTATCTAAATCCAACTTGATTAGATTCATAGTCAATGTAACTAATAAAAATGTTAATGTCGTATTGATAATCACTTGAAATGGTTGCATTCCAACATCTCCATCTGGGAATTTCCCGCTGAAATTCCATAAGAAGAAAAAAGTATTGATCAAAATGGTTAAGAACCCTAATAAGATTATCTTTTTCATATTTACACATCACATTATTTACCCTGATTTACCTTGGTGTTTCAAATCTTCCTATTTTTCCAATAAAACGGCTATCTACCCCATTTTAAGATAAAAAAACGGGTTGAAGTGTATGGCTTCAACCCGTTTTTTATATTATCTACAATTATTTTACCAAATCTTCACTCTTTCAGTTTCAGGGCGCCACATTTTATCACCTTGTTTGACACCAAATACGTCATAAAACTCCATCATATTGGTTAAAGGTCCATTACAACGGAATCTACCCGGCGAATGTGGGTCGGTCTGAATTTGATTGGCTTCTGCTTCGGGACGCATTTTACTGCGCCATACTTGCGCCCACGAAAGGAAAAAGCGTTGGTCAGCCGTGAAACCATCAATTTTATCCTTACTTTTTGCTTGAGGTGAATACGTTTTGAATGCTTCATACGCCACGGATAAGCCTCCCAAATCAGCAATGTTTTCACCCAAAGTCAATTTACCATTCACGTGCATAGTATCCAAAACTGTATAACTATTGTATTGATTGACAATCATATTCGTTTTAACTTCAAATTTTTGAGCATCAGAAGCCGTCCACCAATCTTTTAGGTTCCCTTCATGGTCGAATTTGCGTCCTTGATCATCAAAACCATGAGATACTTCATGACCAATTACAGCACCAATGCCGCCATAATTGAGTGCATCATCAGCACCATTATCAAAGAATGGGAAACGTAAAATACCCGCAGGGAATACTATTTCATTCATTGTTGCATTATAGTAAGCATTGACAGTAGGAGGCGTCATACCCCAACGGGTTCTATCAATGGGTTTCCCCAAATAACTAACTGTCAGATTTTGCTGAAAGCGGCGCGATGCTAAAACATTATCAAAATACGATTTTGAGCGGTCAATACTGAGGGGGGTATAATCCAACCACACATCAGGATAACCGATTTTACGAACGAATGTGCTGAGTTTTTGTAAGCCTTTTTGCTTCGTCTCTTCACTCATCCAATCCAATGATTTGATGCGTTTATCATACACTTTTAAAAGATTGCCTACCAATTCCATCATACGCGCTTTCGCTTCTGGCTTGAAATAGCGTTCTACATATACTTGACCTAAAGCCTCACCCAATACACCATCCGTCATGCGTGAAATTCTTTTCCAACGAGGTTGCATCTCTTTTAATCCACTGAAATTTTGACTCATCGTGAAATTTTCCTTAACGAATGCATTGCTCAAATAAGGCGCAGCGGCTTGTATCATATTCCATTTCAAAAAAGTTTTCCAATCGTCCAGCGTTTCTCTGCCGAGGCTTTCGTGCACTTCTTTTAAAAAGTTAGGTTGCCCCACGATATAATAAGCATTAGTCATTTTAGCTTTTTTCATAAACTCATCCCATTTCATGCGCGGGCAAAGTTTTTCTAAATCAGATAAAACTAAGCGATTATAGCGTTTATCGGGGTCACGCAATTCCACACGACTCATTTGGGCTTTTGCGAAAGCAGTTTCCATACGCACGATCGTCTCTACGTATTTATTAGCTTGCATATCACCTTCACCTACTAGCTTAAACATATTAAAAAGATGCTGACGATAGGCTTTTCTAATCTTTTGAGAGCGCTCGTCATCTTTCAAATACAAATCTCTATCAGGAAGGCTTGTGCCTCCTTGGGAGATATGCGTTGCGTAAACTGTACTATTTTTAGCATCTTGGCGCACACCCATGCCGAAAATCGCACCCATGCCTTCTGAATACTCTTGAGCAATCTCCTCCAATAGTCCTTCAAAATTTTTAACACCATTGACCCTATCAAGATAAGGCTTCAAAGGCGACATACCCGCTTTTTCAATAGAGGCACTATCCATACCCACCGCGTAGAAATCACCTACTTTTTGGCTTAATGAGCCCTTTGCACCCGGTTTTTGAGCCAATTCCTCACAAATCGTTTTGAGTGCATTTTGGTTGAAATCTTGTAGCTCATTAAAACTGCCCCAACGTGCCTCAGCTGCTGGAATGGGAGTATTTTTAAGCCATGTACCATTGGCATACTCGTAAAAATCATCTTGCGGACGCACTGCAAGATTCATATTCGCAGGGTCAATAAATTTCATTTTACCAGCTGGAGTAACGATATTCTTACCACCATCGGGATTAGAAGTTGAAGCCTGTTGCCCCGTTTTAGGAGAACATGACCATATTGCTGCCGCAGAGACCGCAATAAATAGGGAATAATGTAGTTTCTTCATCATTTTAATACGAAAGTTTGGTTATCAATTTGGTTCGATTACATTATGTAAACAAATCAGTTAGAATTTAAATAACAAATGTAAAATATGAAATTACAGAATTAATTCTTTTTAGATGAACTTTATTTAACTATTGACAAAAAATGAATAAAAAACATAAAAATATTTAATCCCCCTCAGTCATGCCTTTGGCTTGATGATGCGAAACGCACCATATTTCATCAGTTTTAAATCAAAATAAAATGCGTTTAGTTCTTGAAAGTATTGACATAAGTGAAAGATGTAATTTATCCGCTAACAAAATAAACTATCCGCTGAAATAAATAAAAGAATTATCATTAACACATGGTAAGTTTTAATTTTTATTCACAAATAACACACAATATAGTCAATTTGATTAACTGAAATAACAACATATTTCAAGCTTTTTCATACCCATCTCAACAAGTGTCCTACAAATCATAACACATTCAAAGCCAATGGTTTTATAAAAGAAAATCGAATATTATTTTATTATTTTAAAAATATGTAACACTTTTTGGGCACTCTCACATTTATTTTTTTGGAATAAAAAATTTTGCATTTTATTTAAATTTTAGCTTAAAAAATTAGGAATTTATGAAAAGTATATTCTCATCCAAAAATCCCCTTTCTGAGTTTATAAATGCTTGAAAATCAACAAAATCGCTTATTTGGTGGTACTTTTTAACCTTTTACGCAGGATATTTATACTTCAAGTGGGAAAAAAAAAATAAAAAAAAACCCTCAAAATCCTTTTCAATCTCACAAAAAACCCTCACTTTTGTAGCCCGCTTTGGTACTTACGAATTGGGCTTTACATCTTACAAAACTAAATAATCAAACTAATAGAAGCACAATGTAATACCTTTTGGTGACCACACTATGAATGAAAACTATACCCACTTACACGCACACCAATGACCATTTAAATAAGTTATTTTGAATGGGCTTTCATAAGCCTACAATCAATTTTCGAGAATGATAAGAGATTACTCTACCGTGTGGGACAGCTGTCTGCGCACGATAAGGAAAAATGTCAACGCTCAGAGTTTCAAAACTTGGTTCGAGCCTATAAAACCGATTAGGCTGGAAGCATCATCTTTGACAATTCAGGTGCCCAATAAGTTCTTCTATGAATGGTTGGAGGAGCACTATGTTGCGCTGCTGAAAACGACAATACGTCAAGAACTTGGTGAAAAAGGTCGGCTTGAGTATCAAATCCTGAATGGTGTGCAACAGGATAGACCTAAGCCTGCATCTATGCCTTATCCGTTGCCAAGCAATACCCCCTCAGCACAACGTACTAAGGAGAGAGATTCTGTGAGCAATGAACCCGGCAGTCTTGATGCCGATAATATCAAGAATCCCTTTGTTATTCCGGGTATCCGTAGAATAAAAGTAGATCCACAGCTTAATACCAATTACAGTTTTGATAACTTAATTGAAGGTGATTGTAATCGTTTGGCGCGTTCAGCAGGTATGGCAGTTGCTAAAAAACCCGGTGGAACAGCGTTCAACCCGCTTTTCATATTCGGGGGTGTAGGTTTGGGCAAAACGCATTTGATACAAGCTATCGGCAATGAAATCACAAAGAAAGATGAAAGCAAAAACACCCTTTATGTTTCAAGTGAAAAATTTGGTAATCAAGTTATTCAAGCCATTAAAAATAATGCGGTGAATGATTTAGTTAATTTTTACCAAATGATTGACGTATTGATTGTGGATGATATTCAATTTCTCTCTGGAAAACAAAAAACCCAAGAGATTTTCTTCCACATCTTTAATCAATTACATCAAAGCGGGAAGCAATTAATCTTCACTTCTGATAAAGCACCCAAAGACCTTGATGGTATGGAAGAACGCCTTATCAGCCGTTTTAAATGGGGATTGAGTGCCGATTTACAGATTCCAGATTTGGAAACGCGGATGGCTATTTTGGAGTCAAAAATGACTCAAGAAGGCGTTGAATTACCGAATGATGTGACAGAATTCATCAGTTATAATGTTAAAAATAATATTCGTGAGCTCGAAGGCGTTTTGATTTCCCTTATTGCTCAAGCGATGCTCAATCGTCGTGAAATAGATATGGATTTAGCAAAAGAAGTGATTAAAAATTTCGTACAGCATATCAATAAAGAGATTACAGTTGATTTTATCAAAAAAATCGTCGCTGAGCATTTAGGCGTGCCAATTGAGAAACTTCAAGGCGAAACCCGCAAGCGTCAAATTGTCATTGCTCGTCAATTATCCATGTATTTGGCTAAAAACATGACTAATTCTTCTTTAAAAGCTATTGGTGAGCAATTTGGTGGTCGAGACCATTCTACAGTGATTCACTCATGCCGAGCGGTACAGGATTTAATGGATACGGATTTGATATTTAAAGATACAGTTACTGACCTTGAGAAAAAAATCAAGATGAACCTTAACGGCAATAATTAGGAGAAGGATTTGGGGTAGAGTGTAGGGAGACTAAAAGAATAGGGACTTGCAGATGTACTGCCAAGTCCCTATTCTTTTAGTCTCCCTACACTCTACCCCAAATTTCTCTATTCAAAATGACCCTTTTTCAAGCATTTTCATACTTACATATTCCACTGTTTTTTCATTATCAAGCGTAGTTGTTCTTTTTTTAAGCATTTCAATAAGCCAGCCAGAACGCAAATGATAAGCAAATTGTCCATTATCATTCACCACCATCCCCAAAGCATCCGCATTTTCAGTTTTCCAAATACCACCACTCATTTTTGAAAAATAATCAAAAGTCAATTTTTTCATTGTTGAAGGATCAGGAGTAAGATTGTGCTCAATGAAGCAATAATCATCATCTTTCAGGATCACTTTTAAGCTCGCATGAGCAGGTATCGGTTTTCCACCTGGCACGAGCATATTTGCTAATTCAGTTTCATATTCTTGACGAATATCATGGGTATATTCACCACCATAAAATTGATGTAAAAGGTGTAATTCTTGAAACACCCCCTCAGTAATATACACCTCAGAAGCCATTTGACACTTCATATTGGTCAACACGGTTGATTCCGTTTCTGAAATAGCTTTAGATGCAGCCACAGCGTCAAATAAATCGAGCAACATTTTTTGAATATCCTTCCCATTCAATATTCCTAAAAATTCGCCGTGGGGATTGATGGCGTATTTAACCTTTGTGTGGCTGTATTTTTCAATAAGTACATTGATGCCATTGACTTTTTTCAAATCTTCGGGTAAAAAATAGGCAGCAGAATTGTATTCTGCCTCTATGATATAACCTTGTGCATTGGATTCTTTTACAGAAAGTGTGACTAGTTGTCGGTTTTCAGAACGGCTCTCTTCTACGGCATCAACGTAGTTAATCTTTCCTTTTTTAAGTTCATATTGATATGAATCACCTTTTTTCCAAGTGGTTTTCAAGGCAATTTTGGGAATGACATTGAATCCCGCCTGAGCAGAAAGGTTAGTACATAAAACACTGAAAATCAGTATTTTAAGAATTGAAATATATTTCATGGGAAAATATTGTTTCGTTAGTAATTGGGTTTAAAGTCAACCAACGATTAATGTACGAAAACCGTTCCAGTCTGTTACATTATACAATATTTTAAAGTGACAGGGTAAAATGGTATTTGTACATATAAGAATATCCGTCCTGAAACATCAAAGTTTCAAGACGGATATCGGTATGCTTACTACTCTAAAAATAAGAGCCGTGCTTAAGCGATGCTTCTCACGAGCTTTGTCAAACCACTTTTAAGGTTTGAAGCTTTATTCTTATGGATATTATTCTTCTTAGCTAATTTATCAATCATGCTGACAACTTTTGGAAGGAATGATTCCGCCTCAGTTTTGTCAGTTAATGAACGAAGTGCTTTGATAGCAGAACGCGTTGTTTTTTTGTAAAAACGGTTTCTCAGACGACGTGTCGCTTCTTGACGAATTCTTTTCTTTGATGAAAGATGATGTGCCATTGTATATGAAATTTTCCTTTTGAATTATTCTTTTTTGTTCTTTTTCCTTACGGAGCGCAAATTTACGGTTTTTTCCTCATTTTCAAAATTATTTTTAATAATAATCGAAAATTAAATTTTGTAATAGCTTTTAATTCTACTTTGGCACTTTAGGAAACCCGCGTCACCGCTCCGAGCGGTGGCACGGATTTACAATAAAATATGAGTATTTTCAGTGAAATCTTTCTGCTTTATCCGTGCCACCGCCTTAGGGTTTAAAGTGCCAAAGTAGAATTAAAGGGTAGTTTTTATTAAAAGCTAAAGCAGTTAAAGAGTAAAATACTGAGGGGGTGCTTATTTTAACGGATTGAATAAACCGACACTCGCCCCTACCCAATCTTTATCTTTATTATATCGTACGCCGATCATTTCTCCTTTGCTCAAACGAATTAGATTATTAACAAGTGTAGGCTTTGGGGCTCTTTTTTCCCAAACCATCAACATCCGAATTTCTATTTTAGTGGGGCCACTTGGCGTCTCTAATACTGGTGCATAATGCACTTTTTCCTGTAAAATCCAGTTAGATTTATCCTCTATGGCATCAATATCGGTTTTTTCAACGTGAATTTTGACGCCTTGTCCTGAGAATGAAAACAAGGGTTTTAATACAAAATCAGCCAAATTCAAGGCAGACGCATCAATTTTATCTAAAAAGTAAGTTTTAGGAACAAATGGACTATTTAAAAAAGGCATGGTGTATTTCGAAATTCGGAAAAACCAATTGGGGTGCCCCGACCATTCCACATCTAAATCGTCGGTAAAATTAAACCCAAATTTCAAATCAGGGCGTCTGTCAAGCTCATCAAAAATAACGCGATTGTATACTTTTTGTATCCGAATGAGCCGACCATTTTCATTTTTATAATATAATCTTTTATCCTTTTTAATAACTTTAGTCAAACATAAAACCTTGATTCCCAATCTTTTAGCCGTTGCCCAAAA
>JANMYC010000275.1:0-1930 GCA_031381715.1 Saprospiraceae bacterium | reverse complement strand
AAACGACTATTTAATTTCCATTCATCTATTTTACCGATCAAGCCATTTCATGCATTTCTATTTTTTCATAACAGAAAATATAGAGAGCAATTATTGTTGAATTTTTAAACCCATATAATTAACCCTTTTCAGAACCTGTTAAAATTAAAAAACAACAGGTAGCATTAATAACAATTTAAAACATAACCCATGTACAAAACTTTACACCTTACTATTGCACTTCTTTTATCCATTTTTGGATTTTTAATTTCCCCAAAATTACACGCTTGCGGTTTCGATTTTGTTGGTGATTGTGCGACCGTTTCCCGTTTTTCGGTGAATGGAACTACCTCAGAGTATTTATTATCAAAATGCCCTTACGGCTCGTCATTGACGGCGAATTTTGGCTCTAATATCACGGATTTTAAACTGACTTACGCCTCTACCCAAACGTGGGAAAGTTGTACAAATAAAGCCATCCAAAGTTCGATTTTGTACAGAATCTTTACCAATGCCAATAATAAAGGCAATTTTCAAAGAGTCAATTTGAGCCGTTTATCGTCTTTAAGCAATCCGCCTTACACTACTAAACTATATTCTGAAAGTTTGGCTGTCAATCTTTTAAGTAATTTGCAATCCAACACGACGTACAATATAGAATTATATTTTGAGGTTGGGGTTGATTCGGATGGCAACGGAATTGTAGATGCCACGGGCGTGAGGGATAATCTAGGAGCGTATTATGCGTCCACTTTTCAAACGGGGAACATTGGCAGCACGCCGCCTCCATTTAACTTGGTGGTTTCCACTAATCCAACCAATTGTAAGGGAAGTTCTGATGGTTGGGCAACTGTGAAATCCACTAATGGAACAGCTCCACACACTTATCAATGGTCGAATGGAATGACTGGCGATACGCTCAGAAATTTGAAAGCGGGCTCATATACGGTTATAGCCACTGATTTTACGGGCACTAAAGTAAGTGCGGCTTTCACAATCAATGAAACTGCGGGTATTTCTCTCAATTTGGTCGCTGCCAATCCAGCTTGTTTACAAAATAATGGTTCAGTGGCAATTACACCATCGAGCGGCTTCCCTCCATATACTTATAAATGGAGCATTGGCTCAACAGCTTCATCCATTACAAATCTTTCTGCTGGTATTTATACCGTGACTGTTACTGACTCAAAAGGCTGTACGGGTACGGCATCAACTACTCTGATTGAAAACTGTGGAACATCCGGTTCGTATTGCAACTCGTCGTCATCTGCCCCTTGGAATGAGTGGATTGGACGTGTTCAGTTCAGCACTTTGGATAACACCAGCTCAAAATCCAGACCTGATAAATACGCTTTGGGCTATTCGGATTGGAAAGATAAAAGCGCGGTAATTACTACGAATCAAAGCTATTTATTGACTCTTACGCCGGGAATTAGCTACGACGCTTACAGAACCAACCTCTATTTCCGCGTTTGGATAGATTTTAATGGCAATGGAACTCTCGATGATAGTGAAATAGTTTTAGAGAAGAATTCAGTCAGTCAAGCTGTTTCCAATACTATTTCAATTCCCGCAACGGCAAAAGCGGGCTCGACAATGATGCGCGTGAGTATGAAAAAAGATGCCAATCCGACTGCCTGTGAAACATTCGCCGCGGGTGAAGTGGAGGATTATTCCATAACTATTTTATCTGGCGTATCCGTTAATTGCGATTTGGATAGCGTTCCACCCGTGTTACTGAATTGCCCAACAAATATCAATTTAGTCACCGTGGATTCAGTGGCAATTGCGACGTGGACAAACCCAACCGTTACTGACAATTGTACAGCTACCCCCTCAGTATCCAGCACTTACAGGAGCAATGATGTCTTTAGAATAGGCACCACAAACGTTGTCTTTACGGCAAAAGATTCTAAAAATAATCAAACTACTTGTAATTTTAATGTGATAG
>JANMYC010000730.1:0-2506 GCA_031381715.1 Saprospiraceae bacterium | reverse complement strand
CGCCAGAGCAAGTACCTGCCGGCTTGGTTTTAAACAAAATCACCGCCGATTTGAACAATAATGGTGGCGGTAATGACCAACGCCCTTGGAGCGATGCGTCAAAATTCTCTCAATTTTGGTGCGTCAATTACAATTATTATGGCAATCAAGACTACGGCTGGACTACGGCTAATCTTGATTTTGGTACATTGTACGATGTGACCAAAATGGAAGAAGAAGCCATCCGCAATGGTGCAAAAGCGGTGAATCCATATGCAGCTTTGGGCAAGTTTTTCCGCGCTTATTTTTTCGTTAATATGACTAATCGCTTCGGTGATGTGCCAATGACAGAAGCTTTAAAAGCGGCTGATGGAATATTCAAACCCAAATATGATACTCAAAAAGCAGTTTTTGTCCAATCATTAAAATGGCTCGACGAAGCAAATGCTGACCTTACAACATTGATTGGTGCAGGAGATAAAAGTCTTTTAGGAGATATTTATTTTCAAAATAATTTGAGTAAATGGCGCAGTGTGGTCAACGCTTACCAACTAAGGGTTTTAATAGCCCTCTCAAAAAGAGCTGATACTGACGCTGATATGCAAGTAAAACAGCGTTTTGCCACTATTTTGGGCGATGCTACAAAGTACCCAATTTTAACGGGTATGAGCGATAATTTGCAGTTCACATATAACAGTGTACAAAATAAATACCCGACCAATCCCGATAATTTTGGCTTCGATGCTACACGTAATAATATGTCTGAAACGCATATCAAAACATTGACGGATTTGAAAGATCCGCGTGTATTCGTAGTAGCTGAACCAGCTGATTCTATGCTTCGCAAGGGTCTTAAAGCAACTGATTTTGAGGCTTATGTGGGTGCAAGCTCGGGCGAAGGCTTAGATGATATGAGCGCAAAAGCCAACAAAGGCATGTATTCATTCATTAATCGTAAGCGCTATTACGCAAACTATATATCTGAGCCGGGCATTTTAATCGGTTATGTCGAACAGTGTTTCAATATAGCGGAAGCCATCAACAGAGGCTGGGCAACAGGCAACGCAGAGGATTGGTACAAAAAAGGGGTAACTGCCTCTATGAAGTTTTATGGCATTTCTGATGCCAATATTGAGACGTATCTCGGTCAAGCAGATGCCAAATATAAGGGCAATAATGCTGACGGTTTGAAGCAAGTTTTGACTCAAAAATATTTGGGATTCTTCCAAAACTCTGGTTGGGAAGCATTTTTTACTCAACGCCGCACGGGTGTTCCTACTTTCAGAGTGGGTCCGGGCAATGTGAATTCAAACCGTATTCCGAAGCGTTGGCAATATCCTATCAGCGAGCGTAACAATAATTCAGACAGCTACAAGGCGGCTATAACAAGCCAATTTGCCGGAAAAGACGATACCAACGCTGATATGTGGTTGATAAAATAGAGGATTTTGTGTAGTTAATGTTAAAAGAACTATAACTTTTATTGAGAGGCTGCTCCGAAAGGACGGCCTCTATTTTTATAAAGGATGTAACGCTATATTAAGTTTAGATGAAGTCTTAACCAAGTGCACACTTTAATAAATGAGTTTCCATAATTTTGTGCAGGGATTTATTGATTGTTTTGATTGTTGAAAAGTCCCAAAAACCAAAGAAGTACTTAGGTCACACGCCTAAAGTTCATGAAGACTCATTATTGTTTGAGAGGGTAAAGCCAAAGTCGGTTTTACCCTTTTTTATGGTTTCATTAAGTTTATGTAAAGTCTGAGGCACGCTGGAGCACACCTCAGTATTTCGCTTAATTTTGCGGTAGGATTTAGGAAAGAGTAGAGTTTTTTACATATTCATACATTCTTGTTGTTTAGTTACTATGTAAGGCATCGCGCAAGTGATGCCTTTTTTTAGTATTAAGTTATTGTAAATTCTACATTCAGAGGGTGTACCCCTCAGTATTTCACTTAATTTTGCAATGTAATCAAACTGGTAAAACACTAATAAAGAGTTAGTTTTTTCATACAAATTTGGTGGGAGGCATGGCATTAGGCGATGCCTTTTTTTTAAATTTTAAATTCTAAACTGATGATTCACGATGAAACGCAACTGATAGTTGATGAAATTTTTGGCTTCTTTGAAAAATATGGTAATGACCCTTATTTTGGCGAGCCTGTTAGCCAGCTTCAACACGCTTTTCAAGCCGCAGAATTAGCGCGTACTGAGGGGTATGATGAAGAGGTCATTATTGCTGCTTTTTTGCACGATATTGGGCATCTTTGCGTGGAAATCACGGAGGAAACCGCAATGGCTGATTTGGGCATCAAAGACCATGAATTAGAAGGTGCTAATTATCTGCGCCAAAAAGGGTTCTCAGAAAAAATTTGCCGCTTGATTGGGGCGCATGTGGCGGCTAAACGCTATTTGACAGCCACTGACCCCATTTATTACAATAATCTCTCAGAAGCCAGTAAAAGGACGCTTGAATTTCAAGGCGGAGTAATGTCCAATGCGGAAGTCGCTCATTTTGAAAGCGACC
>JANMYC010000262.1:0-2630 GCA_031381715.1 Saprospiraceae bacterium | reverse complement strand
TTTAAGGTATCGCTGGGCGATATGGGAAGGTATGCACCTTTCATTTTTCAGATAATCCAAAATAATAGGGTTTGTGAGTGCTGCTGCGCTCAAAAATTCAAGCTGCTTTTCTTCCTCCCCTGCGGGGGCTTCTTGCGTGTGAAAAGAGAATAAATCAGGCTCTTTGTTTTCTTCTGCTTTGTGCTGCGTTGGCACTTCCAAAAAACTGCCTTGAAACATTCCGTCTAAAAATTGCAAGGCTTCGGAAATAACCGTTAAATTTTCATGCCGCAAAATAAAGTCTATTACCGTGCCGCCTGTATCGCCAAAGTCGTTCCATATCCAAAAACCCGCCCTACCTATGGAAATATGAAAAGACGGTTCTTTCTCGGGGCGAAATGGTGAATTATACCAAAACTCATTTCCGCCCTTCGTGACCTTCACGGGGCTATAACCTAAGCGGGTTAATATCTCAGGCATGGGTAATTGTTTGGCTTGGCTTATATTCATTACATAATCCTTATTTCAATAATCTTGAAATAAATAATCTTTATATCAATAATCTATTTTTTACCGTATAAATCCTGTCTTACTAAATCCAGTATATACTCTTTCATAGATTGCTTTTTCTTGTTTTTGATAAGGCTTATTTTCATATCCTCATAGAGTGATTCAGGAAAATCAAGGCTGGTTTTAATCCATTTCTCTGTATCGTCCTGCACTACTTGCTTAGGGGCTATGACGGCTTTTGGTTCTTCAATACCTTCTGCGATGCGGTCTATATCATCGGCAGCCAATGCCGTTTTTTTTCGTGAACTGGCGAAGCTGTTTAATAATTCGTTCTTTTTTGCCATGATGTGACTTCTTTTTTAGATTCCTAAATATCGTTGAACTTCGTTAAAAAAAGTAATGAACTGCTTTTTTGCTTTATCGGCGGTGTATTCCGTAATGCCTAAACCAAATTGGTTTGCTTCTCCAAAACCTACAAAGTCATTGATGCGGGTTTCAAACATTTTTACATTGTAATCTTCGCAAAGCTGGGGAAGGGAAGCAATAAAAGTGCTGTGTAAATTATACCCGTCCTTTGCCATATTCACGAGAAGATAGGCAGGGGTGCGCCCTCCGTCTGTGCGCTGCTCTTGCACGGTTTCAAACCGTTGCAAAAAATCTTCCGTCACTTCTCGATCATTTCCGCTTTTTGGCGGTACGGGGATAATGACTAAATCACTAAGCAAAATTATTTTACTTACTAATGGATTCAGGCGGGGCGGGGCATCTATCAAAATCACGTCATTAGATTCGTCAAGCTGGCGCACAAGTGAAACAATGGTTTTAGGCTCTATCATTTGAGCAACGGGAATAGAGGGCTTCAAATTTTTGTCCTCCCTCCTACCAGCCCATTTTGTGGCGGCGAAAGATTCATCTGTATCAACGATGCAAACCTTTTTACCCGCCTGTGCGAAAGCTGCGGCAAGGTTGGTGCAAACCATCGTTTTACCAGCACCACCTTTGAAATTCATTGAGCTAATAATCATATTTTTCCTATTTTGTACAAAGGTATGGTATATTATTTATTTCGTGAAATAAATAATCTTTATATAAATAATCTTGTAACGATGTAATTTAGCAACAAACCGATAGGGGAGGGGAGGGAACGAAGATAAAAGCCTTCAATTTCCCGCAAATTATCAACGCACAGCGCAAAGTAAGGCGTGTTTGATAGTTGGGTAGCTAAAACTTCAAAATTGCGCTGTAAGGGCATTAAAAACGGCTCTTTTTGAAAAATTGGGGCGGGGTTGGGGATTTTCGCCGCCTTAATTTTTCTTTTCACCAGCAAAAAAGAAATAAAAAACTGTGAGCGATAGCGAACGCATTTTATACACATTTCCGCTCGGCTCTATAGGTGTTAAGAAAGAATATAGGATGTATATAGGATTGTCCACCAAAAGGGTCGAACTTTTGGGGCAAAACTCCACCAAAAGGGTCGTGGATAAAATGATTACCTCCACCAAAAGGGTCGTGGATAACTCTAACTATAACAAAGAGCCTGTGGATAAGTAGGTTTTGTTATAGTTTATACACAAAGTATTGATAAACAATTGCTTGCGCTTAAAACTCCACCAAAAGGGTCGAAGGTTTTTAGCAACACTCAGGGGCTAAATATACCCCCTTCGTGTTGCCTTATCTTTTGAATATATGCGAAAACTCCACCAAAAGGGTCGTGGTTTTTCGCCCTAATTCTTGGTCTGATCGTCTTTCAAACTATCGGCTATCAAAAACACCGCTTCTATTATTTCAAAGGTTTTTTATCCGTTTTGTCATTCTTAAAATTTTATTATTTCTTCTGTATTGAGTTTATCAATGAACAGGTTAAGGGTTGATAGATTGTACAAACTTGGAATAATGTTAAAGGCTTCTTCAAGTTTATTTTTTGCAGAGTGCCACCCCTGCCCGTCTGTGATCCAAACAAATTCGTAATTAGGGTATTTATTGATTTTTTGTGCTATATCTGAATAAGATCTTGCTGTTTCATTTAGTTTTGAACCTCCACCATTATAAAAATTAGTTTCAATTAAATACGTTTTCTTTTTTGTTTTTATGACAAAATCAAACCTTTTAAGATCTGTACCTAAACTAATTATTTCGGGAAA
>JANMYC010000722.1:0-5500 GCA_031381715.1 Saprospiraceae bacterium | reverse complement strand
TTGAAGAGTTTCATTTAATATATTCAACGGACGTGCGGCAGCTATTTTAAAATCACCACCTTCTTTTACAAATTGCTCTTTAACGACATGACAGCCCATGCGAGCCAATAAATACCCACCATTGTTCTCTAAAACGACTTGATTGATGTCTTCTAAATTGATGTGCGGATAGTGTTTAGCAGCTTCTTTTATCGAAAACTCCTCATATTTAAAACCTAAATCATCAAAATGATTCAAAGCTGCTTTTAATCGAGAATCATCTTTTCCGATTAAATTAAGCACACCGATTAGGTGAAATATTTTAGCATTAAATGCTTTTTCATTTTCACGCCAAATCTGACCCGAACGATGTGCCATTTCAGCGTATATTTTATCAGCATACACGGAACGAATCACCCTTGTCTCATCGCCTGAACTTGAACGGGAGTTGCCAGCACCCCAAGCGTCAATGAGGGTCACTTTATAACCATTTCTGAGAAGCATCAAAGCCGTCCAACCGCCAAATGCTCCTGCACCTATGACTGCAATATGTTGTTTCATTTTACTATTTTACGGAACTGGAATTCTGTTCTACTTTGTCATTTCACCATTCACTTTACGCCAAATACTGAGGGGGTTGCCATCTTTCAAAGCATCGGGCAATAAATCATTTGAAAAATTTTGAAAACACAGTGGGCGTACAAAACGCAATATCGCACTTGTTCCCACTGATGTAAAACGGGCATCCGTTGTAGACGGGAAAGGTCCTCCGTGTTGCATAGCGTGAGTCACTTCTACACCTGTGGGTACGTTATTGATAATCAAACGACCACATTTTTCACCGATAGCATCGATCAAAACGGATTGTTTTTTCAAATCCTCGGGCTCTGCCATGAGTGTAGCCGTGAGTTGACCTTCGAGTTTATCGATGATGCGTTTAAGTTCGCCTTTGTTAGCGCATTTTACGATCAATGAAAAAGGACCAAAAACCTCATGGTGCAATGCCTTATTTTTCAAAAAAGTTGCCCCACTGACCACACCTACTGAGGGGTGTCCATTGATGGCTTTTTCAGTATCTGAAATAGTTAAAACTTCAGTTTCAGACTGACTTTCAACATTTTTAACGCCTTTTTTATAGGTATTCGCTATGCCTTCGTGGAGCATCGGTGCAGCCGTTTTGGCTTGCATTTTAGCTTTAAAACTATCTAAAAAGGCATTAAAACTATCGCTTTCAATACCTATAATTAAGCCCGGATTGGTACAGAATTGCCCTACTCCGAGTGTAACAGAATCCGCCAATTGGGTTGCCAATGTCTCGCCCCGTTGAGCCAAAGCGTTTTCAAAAAGAATAACAGGATTGATACTGCCCATTTCAGAAAAAACTGGAATCGGCTGTTTGCGCTTGTTAGCGAGATCAAAAAGGGCTTTTCCACCACCGTAAGAACCCGTGAATGCCACCGCTTTTACTGAGGGGTGCCTCACTAAAAAAGTCCCTACTTCTACGCCACCTTCGATGTGAGCAAAAACGCCTTCGGGCATTTTAGTCCGAGCCGCTGCTTTTTCAATGGCAGACGCCACCAACCGAGATGTTTCGGGGTGTGCAGGATGCGCTTTTACAATCACAGGACAGCCCGAAGCCAATGCCGAAGCCGTGTCACCACCCGCCGTTGAGAATGCCAAAGGGAAATTACTCGCCCCGAAAACCACTACGGATCCCATGGGCACGAGCATTTTACGCAAATCCACTTTCGGGATTGGTTGACGGTCAGGTATAGCGGTGTCAATGATTGCATCCACCCACGAGCCTTCTTCTACATAATCCGCAAACATGCGCAATTGCCCTGTCGTGCGCCCGCGTTCGCCCATGAAACGAGCGGTCGGTAAGTTGCTTTCTCGGCTGGCAGTTTCGATAAGAGTATCGCCGAGGGCTTCAATTTCATCAGCAATGGCTCTTAAAAAGGTTGCTTTTTGCTTACCCGAAACGTTGCGATAGGCTTTATATGATTGGTTTGATTTTGCGAGAATCGGGTTAATTTCTTTATTTGTCATGTATTAATTGAAATTTAAAATTTGAATCGCAAAGTACTAAAATTTTTAGCGGGACAATATCTCTATTTTTATATTAAAATCTCGCCCCATTTATATTTTAAACTTTCAAACTCAAATAATCAGGCAAAACAGGGCGACTCGCCAAGCCATCGGTGATAACTTTTGAAATACGCTCTCTCTCCTCTCCCACCAATGTCAAACGTGGTGCGCGAACATTTTCGGTGCCAATACCCGTAAATTGTTCGGCTAATTTGATGTATTGAACCAATTTGGCGTGGATATCCAACTCCAAAAGTGGCATGAACCATCTGTAAATTGTTAAAGCTTCGTCGTATTTGCCAGCTTTTACAAGCCTATATATTGCTACTGTTTCAGCAGGAAAAGCACACACCAAGCCCGCTACCCAACCGTCGGCACCCATTACGAGTTCTTCCATCGCCAAAGTATCCACGCCGCATAATATCTTCATGCGATCACCAAATGCATTGCGAATGCGGGTTACATTCGAAATATCGCGCGTGGATTCTTTCACGGCTTCGATATTGGAATGCTCTTTTAATAATTGCTCGAACATCGGAATTTTCACTTCCACTTTATAATCCACTGGATTATTGTAAATCATAATCGGCTTATCCGTTGCATCCGCTATCGTTTTAAAAAATTGAACCGTCTCGCGGTCATCGCTATTATAGCGCATTGGCGGCAACGACATAAAACCGTCAACGCCCAATTCTTCCCCTTTTTTTACAAATGATGCCGCCCTACGGCTAGCCCCCTCAGTAATATTGAGGATAACAGGAACTCGACCTTTCGCAAAATCAATAGCGAAACGGATAAGTTCAAATTTTTCATCATCGTCCATCGTGCTGGCTTCGCCCAATGAGCCACTGATGATAAATCCATCAACACCCGCATCGAGTTGCGCTTGATAGTTTTTACCGATGGCGTCGAAATCGAGTTTATCGTCAGCCGTGAATTTTGTTGTGAGCGCAGGATACACGCCTTTCCAGTTGATTTTCATATTTATAAAATTATAAAGCGGAACTCAAGTTCCGTGTTTTTGAAAAATAATTCTTGTGCGGAACTTGAGTTCCGTTTTACTTTGACAAAAGTAATGGGATAATTTTAAATCAATATTTAAGATTTTAATAAAAACTAATGAAATATTGATATAAATTTAGACTTTATAAAATAAAACAAGTTATTATCTGTCACTCAATCCTCAAAATTCATCATAAAAGGTTCTTTAAAAATGAAGATTATACCCTTTAAAATTCCTAAAACAGACAAAGAAGCCATTCGAGTGCAAGTGGATAAAGTCAAGCATTTTTATGATAACTTGCATCAGCATCCTGAGTTACAGATTACATTAATTGTAAAAAGCGCGGGTGTATTGATTGCGGGCGATTATGTCGGCAATTTTACTGAGGGGGATGTTTTTATGATTGGTAAAAACCAAGCGCACGTTTTTAAGAACGATAAAGTCTATTTTAATACCGAAAATGACTTGCACGCAGAATCTATAACAGTCTTCTTTGACGACAACTATTTCGGGGATTTTTTCTGGAATCTGAATGAAATGTCGAGCGTCAGGCAATTGGTGAGTGAGGCGGCGGGAGGTCTGCGTATAAATGGTGAAGCACAATTAGCCGTAGCTAATTTTTTAAAAAATATCGTTCACCAAAACGGTCTGGAGAAGTTAATTTCCTTTTTCAATATATTAAAAACGCTTTCTGAGAACACAAATTTTGAAAAACTATCGCTTTCCGAAAATCATTGGCATACCCCTCAGTATGAAAACGAGAGAATGAACGCCATCGTAAAATATACGCTTCAGGAATACCATAATCCCATCACCATCGAATCCATTGCCCACGTTGCCAATCTCACCCCCGAAGCATTTTGTCGTTATTTTAAGTTGCGAACCCGTAAAACTTACCTTCATTTTTTATATGAAATCCGCATCAATCAAGCTTGCAAACTGCTTCAAAACAGGGATTTATTGATGTCCGATATTGCCTATCAAGTAGGTTTTAATAATCTCTCCAATTTTAATCGGGTTTTTAAGATGATAATGGGTAAAACGCCTTCTCAATATTATAAGATTACAATTGCGAATTAATTCAGCCTTAAAATAGCATTTCAATATCGAACAAAGTGTCCGAAATCGGACACTTTTTGTTTTTATAAAACGTCATAACTATTTGAAATACAATTAGTTATGAGTTGGCACGTCTATTGAAACGTTTATAACAGAAATGAAATAAAACGAACGAAAATGGACAAAGAGATTTCCAACACCGAAATTCAAAAAAGGAGGAATAAAAACATCTTGTGGATGGCATTGGCAGCAGTTGCAATCGCTGCGAGTGTATTTATACTGAGGGGGGGGCTAAAAACCTCTTTAAAACAAAAAGATATTCGAACCGCAATTGCTGAAATCGGCTCAATTGAAAACACGCTCACTGCTTCGGGCGAAGTGCAGCCTGAATTTGAACAAGTCATCACGAGTCCGATTACGGCCACTATCCAAAACGTGTATTTAAACGAAGGCAGCACCGTGAAAATCGGTGAAAAAATACTGGAACTCGATAAAGAATTCACCCGACTTAATTTTGAAAAACAACGTGATCAACTCGACCTCAAACGCAACAGCATTGTCAAGCTGAAATTGGATTTGGATAAGAGTTTTTATGACCTTAAAATCAATGACTCCATTAAAGCCTTCCGCATCAACGCCCTGCAAGCGGATATTGAAAATGCTAAACGGCTTTTTAAAGCGGGCGGTGGCACGCGTGAAACGATTGAAAAAATCGACAATGACCTACACATCGCCCAACTTGAAAAACGCCAATTGGAAAATGACATCCGCACGCGCCAAGCGATTATGCAAAGCAGTATTCGTGAAACTGAAATTTCGGCTTCCATTCAAGAGAAAGAGTTAAAAGAGTTTGAGCGTAAGTTACAACAAGCGGATATTCTCACCAATCGGGCGGGTGTTTTAACGTATGTCAATAAAAATATTGGCTTGAAAATCAATGAAGGCGAAGTTGTTGCGCGATTGGCTGATTTGGGGAGTTTTAAGATAATTGGTTCAATATCAGACAATTATGCGACACAGCTGCGCATTGGAATGCCCGTAGTGGTGAAAATAAATGAGACAACTGTGCGGGGTTCACTCGTCAATATCTACCCCTCAGTATCCAACAATGTCGTGACATTTGATGTGACTTTAACTGAAAAATCCAATGCGCTTTTTCGTCCTAAAATGAAAGTGGAAGTTTTTCTCGTCACTGACTCACGCGCCAAAACGGTGCGGGTTGCCAACGGTTCAGCTTTCAAAGGCGATTATTCTCAAGATATTTTTATCCTCAACGCGTATGGTAAAGCAGAACGCAGAACAGTGAAAACCGGCTTAATGAACTTCGATTTTGTTGAAATTACTGAGGGGGTGCAAGCGGGAGAAAGAGTA
>JANMYC010000198.1:0-1597 GCA_031381715.1 Saprospiraceae bacterium | reverse complement strand
GTCGATGCCGACGACGCCGTTGGCGCCGAGTTCGCGCGCAGCGGCTTTCATGTCATCGAGCGCCGCGTCACGCGCCCCGGACAGCGCGCTGAGGGGCAATTACTGTTGAAATCTACAAGGGGGCAATTAGCGGATGGCTTTTTAATCTTCGCAGATTTTAAAAAAAGTGGAAATAGCATAAGCCGTTTTCAAAATTTCATTGCATCCAATTTTCCAAACGATGATATAATTTTAAAAGCTTTTTTAGATATAGCTGAAAAACTTAACCAGTGGTTTATACGAACGTACCCCGAGATTACAGTTACAACCGATGCGGCTAAGCCTAAAGCATGGAAGCAAGAACAACTGGAATATGGTTTTTCATTTGAATTAAAAGACGGTTCAGGTAAAACAAGTACTTTGCACAGTGATAATTACACCGATGGGCAACTCGATTGGGCGGACTTTACTTGGGTAAACGATGGTACATTGCCCAATTCGGTGAAAAAAGCAGAGTCATTTGTACCTTCGTCAGTGCGATATCAAGGTATGCCACGACCGCGTTTTTGGGAAATGGAGGAAGGGCGAGTCAATTTTGGGATGATTTCAATGTCACCGACCAATCTACTTTCAATGGCATTTTCAGAATTTGGTTTAGCTTATTCCAATGATTGGTTTTGGATTCCGATGCCTTTGAAAATCAATACTTTGTGTCGCGTGGATAGCCTCGTAGTGACCAATGTTTTTGGTGAAAAAACGATATATGCACCCCAAGTGGCAACTTCAGCAGACCCCCTCAGTATATTTTCACTTTATCAGCTTTCTAATACAAATAATGGTACTGCTCAGCCCATTCTATACTTACCTCCAACTTTATCTAAAATTCAAGAAGCTGAGCCATTAGAGCGGGTTTATTTTTTACGTGATGAAATGGCGAACCTTGTTTGGGCTATTGAAACAGTCGCTCCTTCAGCAGCACAGAAAGGCATAGCTATGCGCACCTCGACACCTCAGACGGATAAACCTGCTGAATCTACAGATTTGACATACCGCTTGGGTGAAATAATTCCAGAAAATTGGACACCTTTTTTACCCGTACGTTTTAATAATTCTTCTCAAATAAAATTACAACGCGCTAAAATACCAAGAGGAACAGCACCCAAAGGTCAAATTTTACAAGATCAAGAGATTCCTCTGAGTATCAATAAGCCATATTTTATTCGTGAAGAAGAGATTGGAAGAGGTGGTACACTCATAGAACGCAGCTGGCAGCGTACCCGTTGGCTAAATGGTAAAACGTATACATGGATAGGTAGAAGAAAATCGGCTGGAAGTATTGAAACAAACCATAGCTTGATATGGGATAATGTGGTTTAACTATAATCTGTTGTAGTACATTTTTGTTCTCGTTTTATTTAATACTAAGCCTTTTTTAGGGTGATACCACTTTTAGTGGTCAACTATTTATAGGACAAGACATGAAGTGAATTTCCTACATTTAACATAAATTCCATTATAGATAGGGTGGGTGTTGTTATGGTGGAAGGGTTTTGACGTGGAAAATAGGCATATTACCAGCGTTATAGGTCGAAATTCAGAGATAAATAAAATGCACACT
>JANMYC010000189.1:0-2850 GCA_031381715.1 Saprospiraceae bacterium | reverse complement strand
TTATTTACTGCATTTCATATCAAAATACGGTAAGAATGGTTGTATGGTTTGTATATGAATAAGATTCTAATTCTTATTTTTGGAACATCTAATAATTTTAAAGTATCCTTTAGAAAAATTTGGGAGATAAAATCGCAATATAAAGCTTTTAAAGAAAAGTGTATTTTAATTTTTTTTGGATTTCAAATATCATTTAACAAATTAGTTGTGTTCTCTTAATATTTGGCGAAATTTATAAAAAATAACCTAAACTTAACTTTGCATTAAGGTCAAACTACTGTTTTGTATAGACCTTTACCCATTACTCAATTATAAATTATAATCTTTTATATCGCCATACAAAACAACTAAGTCACTTCTACCCACAGTGCTCGCGCTTGCCTTTTATTTAAAAAAGGGAGCAAATACAAGTTAGTTGATTTTTAAATGTGTCCAAAAATATTAAAAGTGAAAATACAATTTTGTAGTTTACTATTTTTGGTTTGCTTCTTATCCTCATGCGGTAAAAAAGAAGATGTTTTGAAAATTAAAGGCTCTGATACAGAAGTGAATATTTCTGTCCTTTTATCAGAAGCCTATTTTATGCAGAATAAAAAGGTTCAATTATCGGTATCAGGTGGTGGTTCGGGTTTGGGCATTGCTTCATTGCTCAACGGACTTGCCGATATTGCAAACTCTTCTCGCCCAATGAATGACAATGAAGTGACTTTATTCAAAGAAAAGCAGGTTGAATTTGTGCCTTATGTATTTGCCCAAGATGCTTTAGCGATTATTACGCATACTAATTTGGGCATTGATTCCCTTTCAGTTGATGAAGTAAAACAGATTTTTAAGGGAGAAATAACTGATTGGCAGCAATTGGGGCAGAATAAAATGCCTGTTACGCTCTATGGGAGACAGAGCAATTCGGGTACACACGCCTATTTGAAATCCAAACTCAAAATCGAATTTTCACCGTATGCCAAAGAAATGAATGGCAACGCTCAAATTATCGAAGCCGTAAAAGCCGATAAAGGCGGTTTTGGTTATGTGGGCGCAGGATATGTCCTAAAAAATGGCAAACAAGCGGATACAAATATCAAAATTTTGAAAATTTATGAGAAAGGGACAATCGCTTATTCCCCTTTAGACTATAATGCGGTGATTCAACAGCAATATTATTTTCAACGCCCTCTTTTCCAGTACATTTTAAAATCTTCTTACGCTAAAGCCCAGCCACTTTTAGATTTTGAAAAAAGCGAAGCGGGTCAAAAAATCATTGTGAACAACGGTTATTTTCCAGCAATTACGAATTAAAAATGAACAGTATTAGAAGGATTAGAACGGATATTTTTTTCAAACACTTGTTCCGCTTTGCGGGATTTGTGTGTATTGCTATTTTACTCGGCATTTTCATCATGTTGCTTTACAATGCGGTGGCTTTTTTTACAAAAGTGCGCCCACTTGATTTTATAACAGCAACGCAATGGAATCCAAATAACGAATTCGGTTTGTTGCCGCTATTGGTGAGTACCTTGTTAGTGACTTTTGGGGCAATGTGTATTGCCATTCCTTTGGGCATCGGAACAGCTTTGTTTATCTCGGAATATACAACAGGTTTTGTAAAAAATTGGTTGAAACCGACCATTGAAATGCTTGCCGCTATCCCCTCAGTAGTGATTGGCTTTTTGGGTATTGTGGTCATAAGTCCAAGCATTTCGCATATTTTTGGATTGAGCAACGGACTTAATGCCTTAAACGGAGCGATTCTTTTAGCAATTATGGCTTTGCCGACCATCATTACGGTTGCCGAAGACGCTATTTATGCTGTTCCCTTATCTTTAAAAGAAGCCTCTTATGGTTTGGGGGCTACGAAATGGGCAACATTGAGGCAAGTCGTTTTACCCGCAGCTTATCCTGGCATCATTGCCGCCATTATGTTGGGCATGGGTAGAGCGATTGGCGAAACCATGACTGTACTCATGGCAACAGGCAATTCATTGGCTTTTCCAACGGGATTTTTTAGTTCTATTCGCACCATTACGGCAACTATTGCGATTGAAATGGGCGAAGTGCCTTTTCAAACCACGCATTATTACGGCTTATTTGCCATTGCTTTGATACTTTTTTTTATCACAATGGCAGTCAATATTTTGGCAGAACGCCTCGCCAATAAAATTCGCAAATTTCAATAGCATGAAATTAAAAGCTATTTTTAAAGAAAATCCTATACCTTTTATCTTATTGCTTGCTTGCACGCTATTGGTATGCGCTCTCCTATTTGTCATTTTATGGGAAATATTTTCAAAAGGATTTTCTTCTGTATCAGGACAATTCATTTCAACAGCTCCTAAGAATGGCATGACTGAGGGGGGGATTTTACCCGCTATTGTCGGCACCATTTTATTAACTTTAATTACCACCTTGGCATCTTTACCTGTTGGCATTGCCTGTGCCATATACTTGAGTGAATATGCCGAAAACAATATGACTACGCAAATAATACGGGCGGCAATCCGCAATTTAGCGGGTGTGCCGTCCATTATTTACGGATTGTTTGGCTTAGCGTTGTTCGTTCAGGCTTTACATTTTGGTACATCATTGTTATCGGCTGGTTTGACATTGGGTTTATTATCCCTACCTTATATTATTACGACTACCGAAGAGGCTTTAAAAACTGTCCCCGTCGCCATGCGAGAAGGGGCTATGGCTCTGGGCGCAACACAATTTGAAACCATTCGAGACATCGTGTTACCCGCTTCAATTCCAGGTATTGCAACAGGTGTGATTTTGAGCCTTTCGCGGGCGGCGGGGGAAACAGCACCGATTTTGTTCACAGGTGCAGCCTTTTATGTTACGGGCTTGCCTGGT
>JANMYC010000720.1:0-3003 GCA_031381715.1 Saprospiraceae bacterium | reverse complement strand
TGACTGATTTGCACGGATTTTTAAAAAATTACGTATAAATCAGTGTAAAATCAGTCGATATCTGTAAAATCAGTGGCTAAACGGAGCGTAAGCGACTATCTGACTAAGTAATTTAATTACTCTATTTTTAACAAATCCTCTGGTGTATCAATCCCGATGGTTTCGATATCCGTTTCAGCGATGCCGATGGCGTAGCCGTTTTCAAGCCAGCGCAATTGCTCCAAAGATTCCAATTGCTCCAAACGGCTGGGGGGTAATTGCGCTATTTCTTTTAAAACACTACTTTTGTAGGCGTATAAACCGATGTGTTTATAAAATTCACCTTTCGATAGCCATTCTGACTGAGGGGTATTCCTCAAATAAGGTATCGGGCTTCTACTGAAATAAATCGCTTTACCCGTTGCAGAAAAAACGGCTTTTACCACATTCGGATTGTGGATAAAATCTTGATTATCAATGCGTTTCACTAAAGTAGAAATACTAAAATCGCCTTTTTTCAAAACCTCCACTACCCTATCAATTTGGCTTGGTTCAATAAAAGGCTCATCGCCTTGAATATTCACCACCGCATCAAAAGTCTGTTTTTGCCATTTGCGTTTTATACCTTCAAATTGAAAAGGCTCATCAAGGCTTTTAAGCACTTCATCGGTGTTCACGATATTTATCACCTCGGCGCATCTATCCGTCCCACTTTGATGGTGCGGCGAAGTCATCATCACCTCACCACCGAATGACTGAACATGAGCAAAGATTTTTTCATCGTCAGTCGCCACTATCACTCTCGAAATACTATCCGCCTTGGAAGCTTGCTCGTACACCCGCTGAATCATCGTTTTACCTTGAATCTCCACCAGCGGTTTGCCCGGAAAACGAGTAGAAGCGAAACGAGCTGGAATGACACCTAAAACTTTCAAATTGATTTATTTTTAAATGAATTTTGCGCTTTTTTTTAAAAAAACTTAACTTTGTATGTCATTTTAAGACAAATAAAGTTTATTCATAATAACATACTATCAGATTTCCACACAATTAATTCCAAAATTGACGAATCTAATAGTGCTATAATTTTTAACTATGAACACTCTAATAGATCCTGCGTGCGGCATTCTCCGCTCTTTT
The DNA here is from genome assembly GCA_031381715.1 of Saprospiraceae bacterium. Taxonomy (GTDB): domain Bacteria; phylum Bacteroidota; class Bacteroidia; order Chitinophagales; family Saprospiraceae; genus JAAFJT01. The sequence continues at coordinate 1,884 of JANMYC010000720.1, read as the reverse complement.
ATCACTATTTTGAATCGTAAAATATGGGCTTTCTGCCTGTTTTTATTGGTTTTCACTGTTCAAAAAGGTCAATCGGCTATTGCTGATACCACAAAATACTTAACGGCGAAAGATACGATTTTTATCACCCTCAATGAAAATACGAGCGAAAAAATATTTGAACATAAAATCTCCAAAGGTCAAACCCTATACTCGCTTGCTCGTTTTTACGGCTTGAATGAGGAAGAGTTATACCCTTACAATCCTAATTTAAAATCAAATGTGGTCGGCATTGGTCAACTCGTGCGTGTGCCGATTCCGAATGCTGCCATCAAGCGTTTTAAAGGAGATAATTTTAAAAGATGGAAATATGTACCCGTCGTTTTTAAGGTTAAAAAAGGGGATAATCTCTATAAAATAGCTAAAACACTCTTCAGAATGCCCGTGGATAGCGTCGTAAAATGGAATAACCTTCCTAACCAAACCATTGCACCCGGTCAAAATTTGCACGTGGGTTGGATGAGCCTCGATGGTGTTTCAGATACAATCCGTACCATTCGCAAAAGCGTGGTGGACGTTAAAAAGAAACAATTGGAAGCCAATTTTACGAAACAAAGTAAATCAGTCGAGCAAAAAGGCGCGGCATTCTGGCAAAAAAATGGCAATGCCCACACGGATTATTATTGCCTACACCGCTCCGCTAAAATTGGCTCCACAATAGCCATCACCAACGGCATGAATTTTAAAACAGTTTATGCAAAAGTAATTGGTAAAATCCCTGAAAACGCCCACGGCAACGAAGTCGTCATCATCGTAGCCCCCTCAGTAGCCAAGCAGTTAGCCGCCAAAGACGAGAAGTTTTTTGTGAAAATAAAATATGTGGAATGATGTGATTATTGGCGATGGGTGATTTATACTAAAAAAACTTTGTGATGGCTGGTTCTATCACAAAGTTTTTTTAGATTATATCGCTATCTCTCATTTTAAAATGTGAAAACTGAACATTTATTCCCCCCCCTCAGTATAAAGGCTTAATTTTGCAGCGATTTAAGGAAAAATACCAAATTATATGAATATTAAAAATAATATACTCGAAACCATTGGCAACACGCCAATGGTAAAAATCAATAAAATAACGGCGGATTTACCTTGCCTTGTTTTAGGAAAAGTAGAAACTTTTAACCCGGGGCACTCCACAAAAGACCGGATGGCAGTAAAAATGCTCGCCGATGCCGAGGCTCAAGGCCGCATTCTACCGGGCGGAACCATCATCGAATGTACATCGGGAAATACGGGCATGGGGCTTGCCATTGCGGCTACTGTGAAAGGTTATCGCTGCATTTTTACGACAAGTGATAAGCAATCCAAGGAAAAAATAGATTTATTGAAAGCTTTGGGTGCGGAGGTAATTGTGTGCCCCACGAATGTCGAACCTCAAGACCCGCGCTCTTATTACTCAGTGGCGGAACGGCTTTCAAAGGAAATTCCCAACTCTTGCTGGATGAATCAATACGATAACCTCAGCAATCGCCAAGCGCATTACGAATCCACGGGCCCCGAAATATGGGCGCAAACGGGGGGTAAAATCACCCATTTTGTGGTCGGAGTGGGCACAGGTGGAACGGTTTCGGGCATTGCGAAATATTTAAAAGAGCAAAATCCGAACATCAAAATCTGGGGTATTGATACCTACGGTTCCGTTTTCAAAAAATATAAAGAAACGGGTATCTTCGACCCCAACGAAATTTATCCCTACATCACTGAGGGGATTGGTGAAGATATTTTACCTAAAAACGTGGATTTCTCCCTTATTGACGCTTTTGAAAAAGTGAGCGACAAGGATGGTGCAGTCATGGCACGCCGTTTGGCTCGTGAGGAAGGCATTTTATTGGGTTATTCGGCGGG
>JANMYC010000167.1:0-5186 GCA_031381715.1 Saprospiraceae bacterium | reverse complement strand
ATGACCGCCATTCCCTTCCGCTTTTATGAGGAGATTTCTAACCCCGCCCATATTTGCACAGCCATAAGATATGCCCACTGCATTTGGTTGGTCGTTGGGTATGATAATGGCGTAATCGGTTGCCCACAACTGAAAATTAGTGTTTCCAGCTCCCTCCTTCCCATACGTATAGGGGGCATACTGAATGAGTGGTTTGGGCTGATTTGGCAACCCAAATAGTCCAATTTCAGTGGCACTTTTTAAAATAAACCGTGATTGGGTACTTCCTTCGCCATAAATCCAAATCGCATTTTCACGATTATTGTCTGTGCGGGGTAGTATTATGGGCGATGCAAGGTGGTAATCACCTTTGGGTATAAAAATGACCTGTTGAAAAACTTCCCCCTTCTTCTTCGATTTCTTCAAAATAAATTTCACCGCTTCTTGGATTGCCTGATTAATAGCCAAGGCATCATCATCATTTGAATTGTTGGGCGTTGCACTTAATGTACCGCCCCAATTTTGAGGTTTGGTTACATCATACACTTTTGCCCTTGGAAGCAAAACTGGTGTAACCGAAGTCGTTTGAGCATAAGAAAACGGGGCTAAGAGAAGAAAACCAATGAACATCAAACCGTTTCTGGCATTGCTCTCCAAGCTAAATATTTTATCAAAAATTTTATACATAATAGGAAATTTAGGAAAAGTATTTACGGTTTAAAATGGGTTGTTTATGGATAAAATTGACCATAAAATGCTTAAAAAACGGCTTTATACTGAGGGGGGTCTGAGGTAAAAAACAACGGGTTTTTCTACCCCTAAGTCTCTACTTCTTCTTGGTTTCAGTAGCATTTATAAAGTTAAGATTTATGACATTGGGTCCCATTGTGCCAAAATCACTTTCACTTTTTATTAGATTTCCCCCTAATACAACGTTGTCGAACGTAATGTCTTCCCAAGGGCCGCCAGTGTGTCCAATAATTTTATTATCAGTGCTGGAAGGCGTTTTTACCGAGGTAATATTTTTAAAAGTAATACCAGAAAAACCGCCCGACGATTTTTTACCATCTTTCGAGATTAAATTAAACGTCTCTAAGGTTTGGAATTTATCAGAAATTCTAATGTCTCGAAAGGTTACATCTACTTTTGTTGTGCCAGATTTGGCGGCTTGTTCAGCACGTTTAGAAAACACGCGACCTCCATTCCATTTAGTCGAACAATGGCGCGGGTAAATAATATCACAATCCTCAATCACGAGTGCCCTTTCGGTGGGTATTCCCGCTAAAACAAAAACAGACCCGTTGACATCTGTCCAAAATACACATCTTTTCCTGTCTCCTTTGACATAACAACAATCATCTTGCGTGCGGATAAAACAATCAAGCACTTCATGTGCAGTACCAATACCGTCGCCATTTCCCTTCCAAGTGATGATTTTTAGCCAATGACAAAAGGTTTGCTTTGTGGTAGAACGGGCGGTGTTTAAATTAATGGTGTGAAAAGCGGAATTTACGATACTGATGCCTTCTACCCTAAAATTTTTACAATTTTCGGTATATATCATTTTCCAACCTTTGTCGTCGCCATTTATACATTCAGGGTCGTGGTCGGGGTGTTTTATTCGGTCGCCTGAAAGCGAGCCGTAACCATATATTCGTACATTATCTGCCGATTCTCCGCCAATATTATTGAATGAGCCGTAAACAATAGCATCACCTGGAATATAGTAATTCTTATTTGGCGATAACTTGAACCCTCGACCAATATCGTGCACACCTGGCAGGAAGTACAATGTGGTTTTAGACCCTAATTTAGCGGACGGCTTCACACCTGGCTTGACATACTCAATTTTAGGGTCGTTCAATTTTGGCTTTGCCACAATTGGATTTGCGAAAATAGAGATAGAATGTATAGGAGGCCCATTGTAGCCATTTCCCGTATTCGTGTCGTCCATTTGTCCATTTATATCTATCGTAATTTGACCCGCTTTTAGAAGAGTAAAATAAACTTTATGCCCTTCAACCTTTGGGGCTGATTCCCCTTGGCGAGCTGGATGTGCCGCCGCATAGGTAAATTGACTTCCTTTAATTTTGAAGGTATCATTCACCGCCGAAATCTCTACCTCTACGGTTGAATTTTTGCCCATTTCGATGTTGGCATAAGTATGACTCCAATCTTTTACATAAGGATAATAATGCTCCTTCTTGTTTTTTATTTCTTTGACATCGGGCGAAAGTCTGGAATACAAGGAACGGGTAATGTTTGCAAAACAATTGACCCATTGACCATTCGTTGCTGCCGAGCGAACCCGTATTTTATAAAACTCCGACGGTGCAAGCCCTTTCACATCGTGATAGGCAACAAGAGAGTCTTTGCCTTGAATAAATTGAGTACTCGATTCTTGTGCGCGCAATCCTGTACCACAAAAAAGCGTACAAAAGCTTAAAAAAGAGAGTAAAAGAGTATTTTTTGCTTTGAAAATACTTTTATGATGAAAGAACCTATCCAAATTTTTACGCATAAAAAGGAGTTTAGAAAAATAATGTGAATAAAAAAAAATACTGAGGGGGTGCTTGTGGCTACTCTCTAAACACCTTCTCCGTGGTATTCTGCGGCTTATATTTTATGGTAAAAGGCTTCCATTTTTCGACAATATCAAAGTCTTTTTTTACCTCTGTTTTTAACGCATTGACATCCACATAACCCAAGCGATTGTACAAGGCGGGTAGGTTTTTTTGACTGTAAATATCCGCATAGTGTGTCCAATGTGCTTCCGCTTTTTTGAGCCAATCCATGCTGTTCACGCGGTGTTTTTCATCGCCTGTTTTATCAAATTGAGCCAAGGCAAAAGCGGCTTGAATTTTAGCCGAATAATACAAACCAATGGTGGCAAAAGCTTCAATATCACTTTGGGTTTGCTCCAATTCGTTGTTTGAAAGGGCTGAATATTTAGGCATTTTTTTCAAGCCGTTTAAGGCTTTATTGGCTAATAATTGCAGGGTATCGGCTATTTTTAAAGGTGAAATTAAGCCTTTTCCCTTCGCATCCGAGTGTACCCATTCGGCTATACCCGCAATATTGCTGCCCAGCATCGGTTGCCGATTGATGTATTCCGCAACGGTATAAAAACCTCTGTATCCTTTGGCACTGGTATTGGCTTCGGGAAACCATTTGAGGTCAATATCGCCCCAAACAAAGCGGGTGATGTACGGAAAAATCATGCTCGCCGCTTCCCAAGCGGGCATGAGCGTGGTGGTTTGTTTGCCTGCAAATCGGTTTTCAATCATCGCCTCAAAAACGGGCTTGGGTACTGAGGGGTCGTAACTCAACAAACCCCAAATACGGTTGCTCACCCATTGTTTTTTGATGACCAAAGGGGGGGCGTTGAGCGTGTTTTTATTCAAATAATCGCGTCCCCACGTATAACCATCGGGTCCCATGTAATAACCTGCGACCAATGCTCGATTGGGAATAGCCAACATAAACTCTCGTGCATAATCCACATTTGCCCACCGCATACTGTAAATATCGTCGTTGCGGACGGTGAGCCACGTCTTGTATTTTTCAGACAGCACGGGGAAAGCATCCTTCACAAAAGGTGGATTGGGGATAGAATACATGTGGGCAATCGCATATTTCAAACTCACATCCATCCGACATTTGAGGTCTTTAAAATTCTCTTTTATTTTACTCATCGAAGCCCAATGAAAACGGTGAATAAGCCTAAAATCTCGATTGGGTGTGTCTTTCAAGCCGTCATTAATACCCTCACCGTAGGCGCGCCACAGCCACCTTTCGTTTTCATATTCATCGGTTTGTTTATTGTCCATGCCTTCACCCGCCGTGATGCCGATACCTTTCAAAAGCGGATATTGCTTAATCATTTCACGGGTTGCGGCTCTGAAATAGGCAATAGTCGTGTCATTGGTTTGGCTTCGGGTGATGCCGTGCTTGCCTGTTGCCCCATACGTGAACATATTCCAATGAAAAACATAGACTGAAATGCCCCTATCATGCGCCATTTGCATCACTTTTCGCCAAAAATCCATCTTCTCTTGAATGGTGATTTTTTTGACAATTTCAACGTCTTTGTACAAATAAGGGCGGTCATAATTTACGCCACTCATTGAAAATTTATCGTCATATTTAGCTTTGGTGCGCCACACATCGTTTAAGCCTGTTTCAGGAAATTCTGGAACATACACCATCGTAGGAAAAATATTCAAACTCCATAAACTCATGACATTCATACGATTACGTGCCATTTCATCAAAATACTCTTGCCAAAACTCGGCTTTCCAGATTTCGGGAATATTGGCTTGTGCGGCATCCCCCGACTCATTGTAACTCGGTGTCCGCAAGTCGGGCGAGATGTTGAATTTTATCCCCCTTTCCACCAAAAACGGTTGTTGGTCTTTATTGTCCAACCATTCGAGATGCTTCAATAAAAGAGCATTGGCAACGTCCAAACCGCCGTACATCGCCCCCGTTTCATCAGCTCCTAAGACCCAAATTTTATTGCCTTTTTTGCGAATGGCGTAGGCTTCTTTCACTGAATACTGAGGGGGTGCCAGTTTTTGCTCGGCGCATATTTTTATTACTTCTTGCGGGTCGGCAATGAGTTCAATCGTAAAATCATGCTTCGTGGCTTGTATTTCCTTTTGGGCAAAAAGCAATTTTGGGCTTTCCGAAGGAGAAATACGGGTATTTTGAGCCTTTACCACGCAGATAGGGCAAAGCACAAGAAGGATAATAAAGTATGTATTTTTCATTTTTATAGGCTATTCTGAATCATTTATTTTATTGCTGTATAAAATGGAAACAAAGGCGTTTCAGTATGTGATTTCTCCATCAGCAATTCCATTTCTTTCACCTTTTCGGGATACTTTGCCGCTAAATTGGTTGTTTCAGATACATCTTCGTCCAAATTATACAATTCTGTTACTGTTTTAGCTTTGGTCAAAACGTTAAGTCTTATGGCTTTCCACTTACCTTGTCTTATGGCTTGTTTGCCATTCATCGCATGAAATTCCCAGTACATATAGTCATGCGCTTTTTGTTTTTTAGCCCCTATAAGTGTTGGCAAAAATGAAATACCGTCTATATTAGTTGGCGTTTTAGCGTTTACTATTTCCGCAATAGTTGGAAAAACATCCCAAAATGCCGAAATATGATTGGTGGTCGAACCCGCTTTGATTTTTGCGGGC
>JANMYC010000135.1:0-4835 GCA_031381715.1 Saprospiraceae bacterium | reverse complement strand
AAGCGACTGAATAGCCAAGTTATTACTATTTTCTAAAAGATTGGATAACAAATATGCCCAGAGGAATAAAAATAAGCCCCAAAGTGAAAGGTAAAAACCAAGCACCGAGCCCTTCGGATTCACCCGCCGCCGTGCGTAAAGTCATGAACACAATCAATGAAAAAACGAGGACTATCACAAATTTTAAATACCGTATCATCCTTGTTGCGCTTGTATATTGTCTGAGCGCATTCTCCGCCGTCAACTTCGTCGGATAGTTAAAAATATGTGGATAATTATTGAGCACCGTCAAGCCAATATAAGCCAATGTAGCAATAATGGGCAGCATAAATAAAGTCGCTTTCCCGCCATAATTATCCACTTTTCCCGCGCCATTGAAATGCGTGGGAATGGTATCGGGCAAGTCAGAATAATTCACCAATGTCAAAATCCATAAACCTGCCAAAGCCACCCAACCCATAATTTCTAAAATATTATCGGTCGGTGTGCGCTCAATTTTTATTTTAGGTCTTACTTCCATGCGTCTATTTTTAAAGTTATTCAAGTGAAATTAATGCTTTCACGGATTATAACAAACAAAAACGCCTCATAAATCAATGATTTACAAGGCGTAATGTGGATGGTGATCCGGACAGGGGTCGAACCTGTAACCTACTGCTTAGAAGGCAGTTGCTCTATCCATTGAGCTACCGAACCAAGATAGGTTGCTTTCAGCGGTGCAAAAATACAACCAATTTTTTGAATAAACAAGAACATGGAGCTAAGTTGAGAAAAAAAGATTTAGGATTGCGCGATTTGGTAGCTTTTCAGTAGCTTTATCTTCAATCTAATTTTTTGTCTCTAAACCTATATTTTACTATGGCACTCTCTACTGCACAACCTACTCAACGCCTCATCGCCTTAGATGTATTCCGAGGATTGACCATCGCTTTGATGTTTATTGTCAATAATCCGGGTACATGGGCGTTTATTTACCCGCCACTCGAGCACGCCAAATGGCATGGTTGGACACCTACGGATTGGGTTTATCCTTTTTTCCTCTTCACGGTAGGTGTGGCGGCTTGGTTTTCTTTTAAAAAATACCAAGGACAAGCTCCCGCTGACCTGTATTTTAAAATCATCAGGCGCGGTGTCACCATTTTTTTAATCGGCTTGGGATTAACCATGTTTTTGAATTCATTGTCCAGTTTTCATAATTTAAGGATAATGGGCGTTTTGCAACGCATCGGCTTGGCGTACATGCTGGGTTGCTTGATTTGTATCACGTTTTCACAGCGGAATACAGCAATCATCGGAGCTGCTATTTTAATTGGCTATTGGCTCATGATGAAATACATGAGCGACCCCGCGTATCCTTTTGGCTTGCATGATGGTGTGAAATATTTGGGGCTTGAAAACAACGTCGTCACCCGATTTGATAGGTGGGTTTTAGGTGCGTCGCACATGTACAAAGGCTATGGCGGCATCCCTTTCGATCCCGAGGGTTTGCTTTCGACTATCCCCTCAGTAGTGACGGTGATTTTAGGCTATTTTTCGGGTAAAATGATTGATTCTACTAAGGATAGAATGGAATTGGTTAAAAAAATGGCGATTTGGGGTATCGCGGCTTTAGCGATTGGTTGGTTATTAAATTTAGAATTTCCTATAAATAAGCCCATATGGTCATCTACTTACGTCATTTTTATGGCGGGCTGGTGCTTGGTCATCAACGCTTTTTTAATTTGGTTGATAGATGTGCAAGGCTGGAAAGGGTGGACAAAGCCGCTTTTGGTATTAGGCATGAATTCCCTTCTGGCTTTCGTTATTGCGGGCGTTTGGGTAAAAACAGTTTCAAAAATCAAATTTGATAGTAGTTATGAAACGGTCACTCAAGCATGGAATAATAATGCCGTGGTGCCGAAGCAAATTGGCGGCACTCAAAAGCTCTATGAAGATGTCTTTTCACCCATTACCACCGATAGGCAACTTTTAAAAGATGTGAAAGTAAAAGTGATAACCAAGGAGAACAACCCCTCAGTATGGAATAGTTTTGAAGCCAGCCAAAAGCTGAGTTCCTTCTTTTATGCGCTTTTTAATATGGTTTTGTTCTGGTTTATCCTCTGGATTTTTTATCGAAATAATATCTTTTTAAAGGTTTAGAGGGTGTTTTCATTGGGCGATATTATATTTTTCATCGGGCTTTACCCGATGCTGAAATATTACGCTCTTTCAGGGCTTGTAGATTTTAACTATAATCGGGTTAATTTTATTTAAAAATTACACCAAGCCCTGAAAGGGCGTAATATGTCAGCATCGGGTAAAGCCCGATGAAAAAAGTAATATCGCCCAATGAAACCGATGAAATACGCCCGATGAAATTTTACATTCATAGGCAACGGATTGTGAAATGCACCTGTTTTAAAACAATAGAACATTTCACCTATTAAATCCTGTTTTCAATATCAAAATCGTGTCATGCACAAAAATATACACCCTTTTACATCATTTTTAAGGCATTTTAGTAAATATACTAAGGGGTATTGTTTCCGTTTTCTTTTTGTTGTTATATTGACTTTAGTGTCTTTTTATGCTCATGCACAATTGGATTCAGTACATTATATGCCGCCCATGCACGCCCGCATTGATTGGGGGCCTCAATATCTTTATATCTCCACGCCCGAGAAAGTTGCTTTTCCAGTGGATATAAAAGATGGCAGTGGCGCTATCATCACCACGGTGAATGTCAGTAATTCTCAACCATTTACCTACGCCATTGGCTCATCCAATGATAATTATACATTAATTCCACCCGATTCTCTTCATAAAGCCTTGAAAATAAGAGGTTTAATCATAGAAGCGAAAAAGAAATTTTATGCTTATTACAGAGCACACGCCAGCAATCAAAACCAAGCAAGTGATTTGACATGCAAAGGCAGAGCAGCCTTAGGAAAAGTTTTTAGGGTAGGGCATCTATTGCAAGAAGTGGATAATGCAGGGGGCAATCGCTCTAATTTTGTGGGCATTATGGCTTCTGAGGACTCCACGGAGGTGACTTTTTCGGGTTTTGACCCCAATACTGATTTTAGAAAAGGTGCATTGGATGTTCAATCCACGGGACCCGAAAAGATAATTTTACAAAAAGGCGAAACTGTCGTTTTTGCTCAATATTTGAATAGTTCAGCCACCAATCAACCACCCAATGGTTTTATGGGAGGGCTTGTGGAATCCACAAAACCAGTGGCAGTGAATGTGGGTTCATGGTGTGGTGCACCAGTAACTTCTGGTGATAAAGATTCGGGCATTGACCAAATTGCACCGCTTGAAAACGTGGGGAAAGAGTACATTTTATGCAAAGGAAACGGCTCTACCACGCTTGAACAACCCATTATTATCGCTCATTACGCGGGTACTCAAATTTGGCTCAATGGCAGTACCACGCCTGTGGCTACTCTAAATGCGGGTCAATATTATGTTGTGCCGTCAAGCACCTACACCGCGGATGGCAATATGCACATCAAAAGCTCTCAACCTATTTATGTGTATCAAATGATTGGAGGAGCTAATTCAGGAGGAAATGAGTTTCGCACAGCGGGTCTGATATTTGTACCGCCCATCAGTTGCAGTATTGCCAATATCATTGACAATATTGTGGAACCCAACACCATCGGAGTCATGAGTTTTGATGGCGGTTTGATGGTTACTGCTATGAAGGATTCAATAGTGACTGTTAAAATAAATGGTTCGGTGGTGAGCCTCGGCGCTGCTGCCCCAGTGAAAGGCAATCCGAATTTTGTGACTTACCGCGCCTTGTCGCTTTTTAGTAAATCGACCAAAGTCGCTAATTTGAGTGTTGAAGCGCAAGGGGCAATTCAAGTAGCGATGTATGGACAAAACGCCGCCGCGAGTTATGCCGCATTTTATTCGGGTTTTAGCAAAACGATAGAGCCACGCATTAAATTGACTCGGGTAGGGGATGGAGTTTGCCCCGATACTCTTATCGCCCGAGGTTTATTTGATGGGGTTCAATGGGTTTATGAAGATTCTATTCTAAAATACGGAAAAGATACATTTTTAGTGGTTTATGCGCCCGGTCGGTACATTGCAACGGGTTATCTCGGCGTTTGCCGCCAATCCGAAACCGCCAATGATACTTTAAATGTGGAATTCGTATCCCCTCAGTTTCCCTACACTTTTAAGCAACCGTCTTGTTTTGGTCTTACAGATGGTCAAATACGGTTCGGTACGCCTTATGGTGGTTTACCTCCTTACCGATATTCTATCAGTAATGGCGCTACTTTTTTAAAAAATGGGATTTATGATAGCATCAAAGCGGGCACTTATAAATTGGTGGTAAAAGACTCATTGGGCTGTTACAATCGCCCGTATGAATTAAAAGTGGGGCAGCCTGCTCAGTTGGTGGTCGAAATATCCCCCCAATCCTCATTGCCCGATGAAGTTAAAATTGGCCAAGTTGTTAAATTAAAAGGAACTGCCAATCGGCGAATTCTCACGGCTAACTGGCGTCCTGTTAGTACAGAGATAAATAACCGCACTGACCTTTTAACGTATACTATTTATCCTACCGAAACGACTGCCGTGATTCTCAACGTAGCGGATTCACTTGGATGTAGAGCGGCTGATACATTATTGATTCGGGTAGAACCCAACGTTTTTGCCCCCAATATTATTTACCCCGCTTCCGAAAATATGAACCATCATTTTACACTTTTTAGTAAAGAGTCCTTACCCATTCATCGGCTTTCAGTCTATGACAGATGGGGTGAAAACGTCTTCGAAACCCGCAATATTACCACCAATTCAATTGAACAAGGTTGGGATGCCACTTTTAGGGGTAA
>JANMYC010000716.1:0-8094 GCA_031381715.1 Saprospiraceae bacterium | reverse complement strand
TTTTTATTGCCTTTTGCGGGTATTCTTATCTATTTTTTATACAATAAAATTGGAAAAAATTCAGAAGCGGGGAATAATTTAATCATAGATGAAATACATCAGCCTGAAGGTGGGATTCCTACAACGATGGCGCCTTTGGTTTTATTGACAACGATTATAACGCATTTATTCGGCGGTTCAGCTGGGCGCGAGGGTACGGCGGTTCAGATAGGCGGAAGCATGGCGAGCTTATTGGGGAGATGGTTTAAACTTAGTAAAGAGGATGAAAAAGTTTTTTTAATGGCGGGTATTGCCGCGGGTTTCGGAGCAGTTTTCGGCACACCGATAACGGGGGCAATATTCGCTTTAGAGGTTTTAGCTATCGGGCGCATAAAATACAATGCCCTTTTCCCTTGCTTAATAGCGAGTTTATTGGCTGATATGACGTGCACTTTGTGGGGTATTCATCATACCCACTATCAAATTGATTATAAGCCAGTTGTGGATAGCGCATTTTATTTTTCTCATTTTGATGTACTACTTTTATTAAAAGTGGTTGTTTCGGGTGTTATTTTTGGTTTAGTGAGTTATTTGTTTTCAGAATTGTCTCACACAATAAAAGACCAAATTCAGCGATTTATTGCCGTGAAATGGCTTATTCCTTTCATTGGCGGTTTTATTATCATCGGTTTAACGTTTTTAATAGGTAAAAATGACTATTTAGGTATTGGTGTTACAAGTCCTGATACGAACGTTGTGACCATAGTTTCTGCTTTCCACCTTGGCGGAGCAGATTTCTTCAGTTGGTTTTGGAAATTGCTTTTCACGTTAATTACTTTGAGTATGGGATTTAAAGGCGGAGAAGTGACACCTTTGTTTTTTATTGGGGCAACATTGGGCAATACTTTGGCTGTTTTATTAGGTGCGCCGATTGATTTATTGGCGGGGCTTGGGTTTATTGCCGTCTTTGCGGGCGCTACCAATACGCCCATCGCTTGCACGATAATGGGTGTTGAGCTATTTGGGGGCGAACACATTTTATACTATGCCGTTGCTTGTTTTATGGCTTATTATTTCAGTGGTCATTCGGGCATTTATCAAACTCAAAGAGTCGCTATTTCGAAAGTTGATTCTTTAAAAAATACTCATGAAATAACGCTTAAAGAAGAGAGAGAAAATAGAAAAGCCAATAGATAGAGACCCCCTCAGTATCAAGGTAATTTTTTAATTATTTTTTTAAAACCATACATAAAACCCAATTAGGTGTATTGAACCACGAATTAACGAATTTTACGAATTTCACCAACCTATGTGTTGACAATTTTTGCGAATTTTACGAATAAATTGCCCTAAAGGGCAATTTTTAGTGTACTTAAGCCAGTCCGCCAACTGGCAAATTGGTGTAGTTCGTGTTTCTAAAACTTTATGTACGGTTCCAAATTATTTTATGCTTCATGTTTTGTTGTTTCTAATTAAGTCTTTTTAAAATAGCTTCTGCAGCCTCACGACCACTTTTAGCCGCCCCGTTCATGAAGCCCGAAAAATCGCCACCACAATGTTCTCCCGCGAAGAAAAGATTGCCGACAGGAATGGCTTCCGCGCCCGCAATGGAGGTATATTGCCCCGTCCGATAACAAATATAACTCCCCAAGGCATGGGGATAAGAAGGCCAGTGCATCCGCGCAACTTTGCCATTAAAATGTTGATTTGCACCTTTAAAAATGCGATTCCATTTGGGCAAGTAAATATCTTTTTGCGATTCGGGCGATCCTTTTCCGACGTTAATCCCTGACGTACCGCCAAATAAAATAGATAAACCAGCGGCTTCATTATCGCCCGTTTGTAATTGCGCATTATCCCAACCGTTGGGAATACCTATATCCGAATAACATAAGCCTTGATAACTCTGCTCTCTCCAGTAGTGTTTTTTCATGCCCAACATTAATTTTGCATTGCTACCAAAGCCCATTGTGTTGATAGAATCCCACTTCAATTGAGGCATTTTTAAGCGAATATCCACATTTTTTAAGCGCGAAAAGGGGATAGTCATCACCACAAAATCAGCTTTTATGGGAGCTGACAAACCCGAAAAAGTCAATTCGTACTCATTTGATTGATTGCGTTTTATGGCTTCTAATGAACGGTTCACTTCAATATGATTCGTATATTTTTCAGCCAGCGCATTGGGAATGGATTCATTTCCGCCGCTTATTTTGTAGCGTTCATCGCTCTCGCCAAAAAGTTCCAATGTACCCCCCTCGGTATTTGTTGAAATTAAAATCGGTAAATTAATGGCAGATTGCACCTGTGGCGATAAGCCGTATTCCGATTCATAAGCCACTTCAATAAACGTTTTAATCCAACCTTGCGCCCCAATTTTTTCAAGATATTGAGAAAGGGACATGCGGTCGAGTTTTTTAATATAAGGGTCTTTTATTTTATAACCTGCTGTACTCATTTCGTCAGGTAAGCGGTCGGCATCAGCTTTGATTTTATCCGCAAAATGACGGAATTCTTCAATAACTTCCTTCAAAGTACGGTGTTTTCCGTTAAAAAAGAAGGCTTCCTTGGTGAGTTTGGACTCAGAAGCTTGGGCATAATCAATCAATTCGAGATTGAATTCTTTTGCCAATGCCCACATATCAGCGTGATTGGTATCTATAAATTCACCTCCGAATTCAGTCCACGTTCCTTCCCCCATGACGTTTTGAACAGTAAAAATACGTCCGCCCGTTCGCCCAGAAGATTCATAAATAGTAGCATTCAAACCCGCCTTTTTAAAAATATGCAAAGCATTCAAGCCCGCTATACCTGCTCCAACAATGACAATACGTGAGGGATTTTTTAAAGAAAAAGAGCGACCGAACACCCCTGCCGAGTTCTTGGGGTTAAAAACCTCAGTATTTAACCCAATTAAGCTCGTAATGAGGGCGTTTTTACCCGTATTTTCTAAAAATTTACGGCGAGTCATGGCTGATTCCTTGGCAAGTTGCATTGTTTCTTCAGCATTTGTTTCAGCTTTATTGGCAGCTAACGCCATGCGGAGAGCTTTGCGGAGCGTTTCAAAAAGGGCTGTTTTAGAGTTATTTTTCATTTGGTTGAGGCTTTTTTATTTTAAATATCCCAATTTTAAATAAAATTCGACTGACAAATTACACTGTTATTTTTAACGATGCAAGAGTTTGAAAGTTAACTAAATGCAAATCTATTTTCTGTCAATTTACATCAGCCTATAATTCTATTATTTATTTTGTTATTATTGAGCTGTCAATTAATTTTCAAAGTTTAAATTTCAATGAAACAAACGCTCTTTATTGCTATTATATTGATTTTCAATGTTTTATCTAATGCTCAAAACCCAAAAATCAATCGAAAAGCGGTGGTGAAACGCCACACTGTTGTTTTAACAAAAGCAGATGCATTGGCTTCGCTTTCGGTGGGCAATGGCAAATTTTGCTTTACTGCTGATATAACGGGCTTACAAACTTTCCCCGATGAATACGCAAAAGGTATTCCCCTCGGCACTCAATCCGAATGGGGGTGGCATTCGTTCCCGAATACTGAGGGGTATAAAATTGAAGAGACTTTAAAGGAGTACGAATCGCATGGGCGCAAAGTGCCGTATGGCGTGCAAGTTTCTAGCCCTGAGCGTAACAAATTGGCGGCCAATTACTTACGTGAAAATCCACACCGTTTGCAATTGGGTAATTTGGGTTTTGATTTAAGTAAAAAAGATGGCTCACCCGTAAAATTAGAAGATATAAAAAACATCCACCAAACGCTCGATATGTGGACCGGCGAATTAAAATCGCATTTTACCATTGAAAATGAAGCGGTGGATGTCAGCACATTTTGCCACCAAGACAAGGACGTTATTTCGGTAAAAGTAAAATCAAAACTTTTAAAAAAAGGTCAAATCAAGATTCGTTTGCGCTTTCCGTATCCCACAAATGCGTTTTTGGACGAGGGGGATAATTTTAAAAATGATGAAAAACATAGTTCGGAAATAGTAGAACTGATTAGATTAAGTACCAAATCAGACTCTAATGAAACGCTCATAAAGCATGAAATCAATGTTACTTCCAATTTTATTAAATTAAAATGGGATAAAAACAAGCCGGCGATTTCAGAAAAGCAAGCGCATTATTTTCAAATCACCCCCCTGTCTGACGACAAGGCAGGCTCAGTATCGAGCGATATTTTTGAGTTAAACACTACTTTCTCAAATGATATTATGGCTATTTCATCTTGCAGTTTTGATGAAAACAGAGAAAATAACCTTATAAAATGGCAATCTTTTTGGCAAAGTGGCGGAGCCATTGATTTTTCAAAAACCAAAGACCCACGGGCTTTTGAAATAGAAAGGCGGGTGGTTTTATCCCAATATTTGACTAAAATCCAATGCACTGGCTCAATGCCACCGCAGGAAACGGGCTTGACATACAACTCATGGTATGGCAAGCCGCACCTTGAAATGCATTGGTGGCACGCCGCCCATTTTGCGCAATGGGGTAGGGTAGAGTTGATGGAAAAAAGTTTAGATTGGTATAAAAAAGTACAAAATGAGGCTTTGAATATCGCCAAAAGGCAAGGTTTTGAGGGTGTACGTTGGCAAAAAATGACCGACCCCTATGGGCATGAAGCACCATCGTCGGTGGGAGCGTTTTTGATATGGCAACAACCGCATTTTATCTATTTTGTGGAGCAAGCTTATTTGAGCCATTCAGATAAAGAAACCCTTGAAAAATACAAGGATTTAGTATTTAAAACGGCGGATTTTATGGCGTCTTATGCCTATTTTGACCCTGAAATGAAGCGCTATATACTCGGAAAAGCCCTCATTCCCGCTCAAGAACGTTTCAAACCAGAAGACACGTTCAATCCCACTTATGAACTCAATTATTGGTTTTGGGCATTGTCCACTGCTCAAAAATGGCGAGAAAGGTTGGGCTTAAAACCGAATGAAAAATATGCAGAAGTTCTTCAAAACTTGTCGGCTTTGCCCGTTCAAAATGGAATTTACCTCGCTACTGAAAGCGCGACGGATAGCTATACAAATGAAAAATACCTGGCTGACCACCCCTCAGTATTGGGTGCTTTTGGAATGCTTCCCGAAACACCTATGCTCGATAAAACCATCATGAAAGCGACTTTTGAAAAGGTTTGGAAAATGTGGCATTGGGACGATACATGGGGCTGGGATTTTCCGATGACCGCCATGACAGCCACTCGTTTGGGTATGCCCGATAAAGCCATTGAAGCCTTATTGATGCCCATCCAAACCAACACCTACTTGCCAAATGGACATAATTATCAAAATGCCCGTCTGCGGCTTTATTTGCCGGGCAATGGTGGTATCCTCTCAGCTGTGGCGTTAATGTGTACTGAAAATGGTTTTCCGAAAACTTGGAAAGTGCGGTGGGAGGGGATGAAGGGGATGCCCTAATAAGTTTTGAATTAGGATGTGTAGGATTTCAAAGATATTTTAGGATTTTTTTTTAAACACTTTCGGCATTTTAAATGAATTTCATATTCTAAAACATCTTTGAAATCCTACACATCCTAATTCACATTACAAACTCCTCGCAATCCCCAACTCCAACCCCCTCAGTTCCGCAAGCCCTCTGAGCCTTCCGATGGCAGAATAGCCCGGATAAGTCGTTTTTTTCAAATCATCGAGCATTTGGTGTCCGTGGTCGGGGCGCATAGGAATGGAGACGTTGCGGCGTTTCATCACTTTCACGATTTCTTTTACTACGGCATACATATCGGTATCGCCGTCCAGATGGTCAGCTTCGTAGAAATTGCCGTCCGCATCGCGCTTCGTGTTGCGGAGATGGAGGAAATGAATATGATCGCCCAAACGATGCACCATACCTGCCAAATCATTATCGGGGCGCACGCCATACGAACCCGTACAAAAACACAAACCGTTCGCTGGGCTTGGTGCGGCGTTGAGCAATTCTACGGCATCTTGCTCGGTGCTGACGATGCGCGGCAAACTCAAAATCGGGTAGGGTGGGTCATCGGGGTGAATCGCCATTTTTAAGCCGACTTCTTCGGCTACGGGTACTATTTCACGTAAAAAATGGAATAAATGGGCTTTTAATTTTTGAGCGTCAATACGCTCATAAGTCTTTATCGCCTTTAAAATTTGCTCAACGGTGAAACGTTCTTCACTACCGGGCAAACCGAGCAAGGCGTTATTGAAAAGCGTTTCTTTTTCCGCTTCGGACATTGTGGCAAGGCGTTTTTTAGTCGCTTTTACCTCCCCCTCAGTATAATCGGCTTCTGCATTGGGTCTTTTTAACAGAAATAAATCGAAAGCGATAAAAGCGTGTTTTTCAAAATACAGCGCCTTACTACCGTCGGGCATTTCATAAAAAATATCCGTCCTCATCCAGTCGAGTATGGGCATGAAGTTATATGTGACTACTTTTAAGCCACATTTAGCCACATTTCGGAGGCTTATTTTATAGTTTTCAATATCTTTTTCAAACCCTGTCGTTTGTTTTTTAATATTTTCCGATACGGGTAGGCTTTCAATAACCGTCCAAGTCAAACCCGAAGCTTCCACTTCCGCCTTTCTTTTGTTGATTTCATCCACCGTCCACACTTCGCCAACGGGTACGTGGTGCAAAGCTGTTACCACTCCCGTACAACCCGCTTGGCGAATATCTGAAAGGCTAACAGGATCGTTGGAGCCATACCAACGCATGGTTTGTTCCATTTTCATATTAAGACGAGTTTTAATTCATATTTAAATAATAGGGGTAAAAATCGGAATAAGTGTCTTAATTACAATTAAAATGATTGCTTTTTTTATGTAAAAATTTAGATATGACTAACAGATAATTACCCATGTCAATAGTATTTTGAAAAAACGACCACTAAGTAACCGTAATGTCTCCAATTTTAATTAAAATTACGGTACGAAACCATCCAAAACGATATTCTATCCAGAATTTTAAACAAGCCAAATCTATTCAAATTTATTTCTATGATAAGTATCAAAGCGGTGGTAACGAAGCAAGACAAGCGCAATTTTGTCAAATTCCCCTTTAAATTATATCAAAACAACCCTAATTGGGTGCCTCAAATTACTCAAGATGAAATTAAAGTTATCTCAAAAGAAACGAATCCTGCGTTTGAATTCTGCGATGCTCAATATTGGATAGCCTATAAAGATGGTAAACCTATGGGTAGGATTGGGGGCATAATCAATCATCGTTATAATGAAAAAGTGGGTAAAAATTGCGCCCGATTCAGCCAAATAGATTTTATTGACGACTCTGAAGTATCGACTGTTTTATTAAAAACGGTTGAGGATTGGGCAAAATCCAAAGGCGCAACCATACTTCATGGTCCTTTTGGCTTTACCGACATGGATCCCGAAGGGATGCTCGTGGAAGGTTTTGATGAATTGGGGACGATTGCGACCATATATAATCATCCTTATTATCAGTTTCACATGGAGAGAAATGGGTATAAAAAAGAAGTTGATTGGATGGAATACGAACTAATTCCACCCAAAGAAATTCCCGAAAAAGTAGAGCGAATCGCCAATATTTCCCTTGAAAGATATAAATTAAGAGTACTTAAACCTAAAAAAGCGAAGGATTTGTTGCCGTATGCGCACGAAATTTTTAAAGTTCTGAATACCTGTTATGAAGAGCTTCATGGTTTCGTTTCTTTAACGGATAAGCAAATTGATATGTACGTGAAGCAGTATTTTGGATTTATTGTGCCCGATTTCGTTCCCGTTGTGGTGGATGAGCACAATCATGTTGTGGGTTTTGGTATCACGATGCCCTCGCTGTCGAGGGCATTTCAAAAGGCAAAAGGCAATTTGTTTCCTTTTGGATTCATTCATATTTTGAGAGCCATGAAAAAGAACGACCGAGTGGATTTGTACCTGACCGGTGTGCGACCTGACTATCAAGATAAAGGTGTGAATGCCATTATGATGTGTGAAATGAACAAAGTTTATCTCAAATACAATATTCAGAAAGTGGAATCCAATCCAGAATTAGAGACGAATAGCAAAGTACAAGCACAATGGAAGTTTTATGAAAAACGACAACATAAAAGGAGGCGTTGTTTCATCAAAGAGTT
>JANMYC010000109.1:0-11695 GCA_031381715.1 Saprospiraceae bacterium | reverse complement strand
AAGCAGCAATTAGTGGTGAAACTAACTGCTGCTTTCTTTTTCTCGAACCAAAAGGATTCCATTTACATTTTTACTACTTTTTTAACGAAATTATGCTTTTCATTTAAAAACTGTAAAATATAAACCCCGTTGGCTAAATCTGTCATATCTATGACTTGCTGCGATTCTTTGTTGAGCTGGATGTTTTTTACCAACTTCCCGTCGGTATTCAAGACATTGAGCTGCAATTTGGAGTATTCCACATTATTCAATAATTCATTCTGAAATTCAATGAAAAGAGTACCTGTCGTCGGATTAGGATGCGTTTTAATATACTTTTCAGTATTCACATCCTGCGAAGATGTAAAGAACACCGCCGCTTGCCTTTCAGTTGCTGCCGAGCAGAATTTATTTTGCGCCAAGAGTGTGATTGTATAATTGCCATTGCGTCCATAGCGATGCGGTGCAGGATTGGCATCTTCTGATTTAGTGCCATCTCCAAAATCCCATGAATAGTTATCGGCATCTTTGGATGTGTTGAATATCTCCACGACATCAGCCGTTACCTTGTAGTTAAAAGTGGCTTTAGGTGATATATTAACATTAATCAAAGTATCCTGTTTAATATTACTTGTGCCCGCTGAATTCGTCATGGTCAATAATACGTCATATTTCCCTGGTTGAGCATACGTCACGCGCGGATTAGCTTGATTAGAAGTGGCAGGAATCCCACCTGGGAACGACCAATTCCAAGAAGTAACATTAGTCGTATTGCGCCCTGAATACTGAACCACCATCGGAGCACAACCCTGTGATTGGCTTGTAGCAATAGTAGCAGAAGGCAAACTAAAAATCACCAATTTAACGGTATCAAACACTGAACCGCACGCATTTGTCGCTTTTAACTGAACGACATAAGTACCTGCATTCCTATAAGTATATTGCGGACTTACTTGCGTACTCGTATTACCATCCCCAAAAGTCCAAAGGAATGAAGTCGCATTTGATGTATTATTGATAAAACTGGCGGTTAAGCCATTTTTAGTAGCGGAGAAATCGACAACGGGTACACTATTTATTTTCACGTACTGCTTCCTGATAAACGTGTCCCGTCCATAACCATTCTCCACAATAAGCCTAATATCATAAAGCCCTGGATTAGAATAAGTAACTGCAGGATTCAATGCATTCGATGTGTCAGGCACAGCACCTGGGAATGACCAGAAATATCGCCTAACATTGTCAGAAGATGTATTCGTGAAAAAGATTGTAGAAGGTGGACACGCATCCAATCCATTTGCTCTGAATCCTGCAAATGGAGGCGTATTTAGGTTTATCAAGGCATTAAATGATACTGTTCCACACTCATTGGTAGCAATTAATACCACCCGATATGTGTCTTGCAAAGCATAAGTATGAATAGGGCTCCGACTCGTATCAGAAGCGCCATTACCAAAAGTCCATTTATAGGTTAAACCATTGGATGAGCCATTTGCAAAAGTGACTGTATTTTTATTTACAGCGTAAGAGAAAATGGGAATCGGAATCGCTTTTATGATGAGTGAAATTTCGTTGGTATTGGTTATCGCACTATTCAAGCAATTACTCTTAATAACGCAACGATATAAATTGGGGTTTAAAAGGGTTGATACCTTTCTAATTAAAAGTCTTGTTGAATTAACCCCGGCATAAGTCGTGTCATTACTGAGGGGAGTATAACCAGTTCCTTTATTTATCTGCCATTCATAAGTCAAACTGGGTCCGGTAGCTGCCACTGTTAGCAAAGCAGTATCCCCTTCACATATTAGTTTAGCCACTGGCTGTGTTGTAATACTCACTTTTCGGAATATGGTATCGTTGGCAAAAGGCAAAGTCATATCTTTTACAATCGCCGCTTTTCCATCCGTGCCTTTTGTCGCATTTTGAAAATCCAATGTGGATATATTAAACCCAGCAGTACCAGCTATAGTAGAAGTCGTAATTGAAGTGCTCGTGCTACTCATTAAAATACGTCCACCTGCGCCACCACCACCGGGGCCAAAATCATAAGCTGGGATTGCTCGTGAGTTTCCACCTTTTCCACCTTTAGCATCAAGGGATAAATTGCCAGTAAAGGCATCTACTTGTAAAACGATAGAACCACCTGCTCCTCCGCCACCTGCTCCGTCACCTTCTGATATAGGCGCATTGACAGCAGCTACGGTAATAGATTTATTATTGCCCTCAAAAGTCTTAGCTTTAATAATGACAATACCGCCACCATTTCCTCCTTTTGAATCTGTAGCCTCTTTGTTTTGTCCAGCACCGCCGCCGCCGCCCATGAAAACTTGGTCGACACCTGAAGATGATAACGAAATACCACCTAACCCGGGGTTTCTACCTGGGCAACGCAAAAAATTGGCTCTATTAGTTTCACCACCTTGTCCACCTGAACCTAAGTGTCCACCACCACCACCACCAGATTTATGGTTATTGCCACCGCCACCACCATTGGCTTGAGGTCCTTTACCCGTTTCTCTTCCGCTTAAAAAAGGAACTATGCCTTCTCCTTTAGGTCCGCCATTGGCATCAGTTGTTGAAGTCAAAGCATAAAAATAATCGTTGTATAAGCCTGATGCCTCACATTGATTATAGCTTTTAGTCGCTCCTCCTCTAAAACCCATTCCTGAGGCGATGATGGGTGCATTAAGCGTAACATTAATAGCTTCAAAAGCTACGATACCGCCCGTTTCACCATCCCAAGGTTTCGCTCTAAGAGTATCATTAACCGCTGCACTTGTGTAACTTGGAAAAGATACTAATTGTAAAACGCCACCCGTAGGGTAATACAAATTCACAAACTTAAATTTTAAGAAAAGTATATTTCCAGATATGCTATCAATTTGGTTAATTTCATATTTGCCCGTATTCTTCATATTGAGAATAGAGCCAAAAAATGAGCTGTTTGTGGATTGCATCGTGGCGCCCGACATTTGCATCAGCAAGACCTTCTCGTTTACTTTAAACAGGCTCGCGTCTTTGACAGTGAGGGTTACAGAGCAGGTGTCCAGCGCTTGCACGGAGGTATATTTATTGATAACACCGCTTATGACTTGCGCTCGTGACTCCGATTGGAAAGATAAAATGAAAATAAGAATGATAAATAAATGCTTCATTACTTCGGTTGGATTAGGTGTGCAGTTCAATTTTGCCAATTTTCGTTTTTGAATAGTTGAAAAATAGAAAAAATTATTACTATTTAAAAAGAGTCTTTTTCTACCTTCAAGCTACTAAACGCAGTATTGGCTCTTTTTAATGTATTTAACTTGAAAAACTGCCTTTGTTTAACATTTGATTTTTAAAAGTTTCACTGACAAATTCTCGTGTTTACAAAACAGGGGCAAAAATAATAGATATTTCTTTTTATTAATATACTTTAACATTTCGGTAATACACTTACGTTATATATTATTAAAATGTTTATTTCATTTTTAAAAAATATCAATTTTTTAGAATATAAATTTATATTTTTTTTGCAAAAAAGTCATTTTATTCTGAATACTACACGCTGTTAAATCCTTTTTTAAATAAAAATACCGCCTTAATGGTAGATATTTTAAGCTAAAAAAACGTTTTAAACGTGCTAAATTTAAAATTCATCTTTTATAAACCCTAACTTTGATTTCAATTGAAATCAGAATTTTACATGGAAAAACTAAAATTTTTTATCTTTTTCACTTTCATTTCAAGTAGCATTATCTTTTCAGTCTATCGAATCAATGAGATACTATTTGAAAATGAGGAAACCGAAACTAAGCCTACCGACTGGTTATACGCTCAAAGGGCTTACCCCTCGGGTAATATCAATCACGAAATATATTTGGATGCGCTACATGAAGCACAAAACATGAGAAATCAGTCCAATATACTGACCCGTCCCGATTTCTCGGTGAGGGGGTCAACCAATTGGACTTTTGCGGGTCCTTCTAACACAGGCGGACGCATTACATCTTTAGCCATTCATCCCTCTGATGCCCAAACAATATACATCGGAGCAGCGGCAGGGGGAATATTTAAAACTACGGACGGAGGAGCTTCATGGATGCCTATTTTTGATAATAATAGCAGTTTGGCAATCGGTGATATTACAGTTGCAGCTTCAAATAAAAACATTCTTTATGCTGGTACAGGCGAAGCGAATGGTGGAGGAGGCTCTGTTAGTTTTGACGGTTTAGGGGTTTTTAAAAGCCTTGATGCGGGTGTCACTTGGCAAAGTATAGGTTTAGAAAAAGCTGGTAGCATCGGGAAAATTGCGATTGACCCACAAAACCCCAATCGGGCTTTCGTAGGTGCAATGGGCTATTTGTACGAAAAAAATGCGGATAGAGGTGTTTTTCGTACTCTAAATGGTGGACAAACTTGGCAAAAAGTGTTATTTCAAACGGATTCTACAGGTTGCATAGATATTGCTCTGAACCCTCAAAATCCAAATATTATTTATGCTGCCATGTGGGAACGCATGCGTTATCCCAATTCCAGAAATTATGGTGGTGCTACTTGTGGCATTTATCGCTCCAAAGATGGTGGGGATACTTGGGAAAAATTAACGTCGGGCCTACCTTCAAAAGATATCGGGCGGATTGGCTTAGCCCTTTCTCCAGCTGACCCCTCAGTAATTTATGGTATTTATACGGATGAAATAGGCTATTTCAAAGGTGTTTTTAAAACATCTGACGGCGGCAATTCTTGGACACGATTCGATACAGGCGGGCACTTAAACAATATGTTTTCCTCTTTTGGTTGGTGGTTCGGTAAAATTGTAGCCGACCCAATTGATGTAAACACTGTTTACGCTTTGGGTTTGGATGTTTATAAAACAAGCGATGGAGGCACTAATTGGACCACCATTTCTAGCTCCATTCACGTGGATCAACACGCGCTGTGGATAAATCCTAATAATCCGAATCAATTATACGCAGGTAATGACGGCGGTTTTTATACCTCTGATAATGGCGCAAATTCGTGGAATTTTAAAGATAATCTGCCCATTACGCAATTTTATACTTGTGAAATAGATTTCAAAAATCCTCAACGCCTTTATGGTGGCACGCAGGACAATGGTACTTGGCGTACCCTTACAGGTGCAACAAACGATTGGGCACACATATCGGGAGGCGATGGTTTTGTGTGTTTAGTAGATCCTTCGGACAATAAGTACGTTTATGCTTCTTCTCAAAATGGCAGTTTTTATCGCTCCACTGATGGTGGCTCAAACTTCCAAAGTGGTTTGCAAGGCATAAATCTATCTGAACCACGCAATTGGAAAACGCCCGTCGTATTATCCCCGAATAATCCTGCTACCTTATATTATGGTTCAAATCGCATTTATCGCTCTACGGATAGGGCGAATTCATGGGTCGCTATTAGTCCCGACCTTTCAAAAGGGAATACAACAGGAAATTTGGCTTATGGAACGCTTACTGCCATCGCCGTTTCGCCTAAAAACGCTCAAATAATATATGGCGGCACCGATGATGGCAACGCTTGGGCCACTTCCGATGGCGGTACGAATTGGACTAAAATCAACAATGGATTACCCAATAGGTGGGTAACAAATATTGCTGCCGACCCTTTTGATGAAAACACCGCTTATATCACTTTTTCAGGTTATAAGTGGCGAGATTATCAGCCACATGTTTTAAAAACAAGCAATAAAGGAATGACGTGGACGGATATTTCCTCTAATTTGCCCCAAGCTCCCGTGAACGATTTCATTATTGACCCGTCTTTTAATGCCAATAATCAAAGGGCCTTTTACGCGGCTACGGATTTTGGCGTTTATGTCTCCTATAATAGTGGCGGGACTTGGGCAGCTTTGGGAACGGGTTTGCCCTTGGTGTCTGTGATGGATATAGTTTTACATGATTCATCCCGCACGCTTGTGGCAGCCACACATGGTCGTTCGATGTACCGTATTTCATTGCCTAATACAATTCCGACTATTTCAATAAGCGGAAGTATAAAACGTGAAAAGGGAGATACCATTTCCGCCCAAATTTCGCTTTTCAGCAATATCAATAATGGTCTTTTTAAAACTTTAAACACAAGCTTATTCAATTTCAATGATTTAAACACCAATCAGACTTACGAAATAAAACCTTTCAGAAATGATAATCCCGTGCGCGGCGTTACCACTTTCGATATTGCGCTCGTGACACGTCACATATTGGGAATTACCCCCCTCAGTACGCCGTACAAAATAATTGCGGCGGATGTGAATAATGATAGAGAAATAGATGTGGAGGATATTTTACTCACGCGAAGGCTCATTCTGCGTCAAATAGATACTTTTCCAAACAATACATCGTGGCGTTTTATTCCTAAAAACTATGTTTTTACGGACAATTCTGCTCCTTTTGCTGCGCCATTCCCGGAATCATTGCTGTATAACGGGCTGAATGAAAATATCATAAATGCCGATTTTTATGCAATAAAAGTCGGGGATGTCAATGAGTCTGCTCACTTATTCGTCAAACCGAATGTGGATAGTGTGGCTAAAAAGAATAACCTTATTAAAAGACAGTAAGGATTATTTTAAAACGTACCCCCTCAGTATGGGCGATATATTGAGCCTTTTTTATGTAAAATTTCACCTTAAAACCCTCAAAACGATAGTTTCACCATCAATGACAAAATATAATCTTGCTATTATTTTAATTTTAAAAACTTTTTCTTGTAAAATTTGTAATTAATAGGTTTTATATTTGCGTCGAAATATATTTTTCATAAAAATACTCTATCCGTTGTCATGGCTTACAAACAAGACTTCATTTATGCGCAAGGTACTGAACCACACCGCATCCGCACTAAAGAAATTATCACATCACATCCTGAGGTGAAGAAATTGATTACTAAAAATCCAACAACTTTCCTTTGGATTACAGCGTGTGTTGTCATGCAAATCGGTATTGCTTATTTACTTCGTGACCAAAGCTGGTGGT
Organism: Saprospiraceae bacterium; assembly: GCA_031381715.1. Taxonomy (GTDB): domain Bacteria; phylum Bacteroidota; class Bacteroidia; order Chitinophagales; family Saprospiraceae; genus JAAFJT01. Next base: position 4,736 of record JANMYC010000109.1, on the reverse strand, counting down.
TAGTCGCCGCTGCTGCTTGGTTGATAGGCGCATTCCCAACGCATACACTTTTCGTATGCATTCACGAAGCGGCACACAATTTAATATTCAAAGCGCCTCGCAGTAATATCTATGCGGGTATTTTTGCTAATTTGCCTTCGGTACTGCCTTCGGCAATTTCATTCAAAAATTATCATATCAAACACCACGCTTTTCAGGGGGTTCATGAACTGGATGCTGATTTGCCAAGTGTTTGGGAAGCAAAATTGATTAATAATTATGCTATCGGAAAAGCCTTATGGCTGTTGTTCTTCCCTGTATTTCAAGCGGTGAGAACTATTAGATGCAGTGAATTAGCCGTTTTTGACCGTTGGGTAGTCTTAAATTTAATCGTACAGATGACTTTCAACGTGGCGGTTATTTATTTTTGGGGATGGGCTGCTTTTGGTTATTTGACTTTGAGCTTCTTCTTTTCCGTCGGATTGCATCCTCTGGGCGCGCGTTGGATTCAAGAGCATTATTTGGTACTTGACCAAAACCAAGAGACTTATAGCTATTATGGCAGATTGAATGGCGTAAACATGAATGTGGGCTACCACAATGAACACCACGATATGCCTTCTATTCCTTGGAATAATTTGCCTAAACTCAAAGCGGCGGCTCCTGAATTTTACGATAATTTATTGTCGCATCAATCTTATACAAAGCTATTTTTCACATTTTTATTCAGCCAAGAAGTTGGGCTTTTCTCTCGTATTTTGAGAAAAGAACGCGGTGTTGTAAAAATGGATGATAACTCTACTCCAGATGTGCACATCATAAAAAGTGAAAAACCGGCGGAAGTCGCGGCTTAATTGAAATCTTTTAAGGTATTTCATAAAACAAAGTCTGAGCAATTTAAGTAGTTGGGCTAAAATAAACGCTGCTATCTTTTTAAGTCGGCTCTGTAAAAAGTAAAAAATACGCCGCTCCGCTCCGCATTTTTTACTTTTTAAAGCCCGACGATAGCAGCATTTATTTCTTTACGCCTATTTACAACTGCTCAGACTTCGTCTTTTTACCCCCTCAGTATCAAGCACATTTTTCTAATCCCTCCGCACCTTCCCCAGCCCACTGATGGATTTTTTTATGGATTTTGGCTCGCCTTTGTACTTGATTCTACCCATGCCTGACACTTCTGCATCCAATACATTTTCAACATTACAGGACAAGTTGCCTAAGCCACTGATATCGCATTGGGCATTTTGAATCACTAAATCCAGCAAATCTATATTGCCCGTGCCACTCAAAAGAATACGGGCATTTTGTACTTTGCCCATCATTTCTATATTGCCTACGCCACTTAACTCGAGTGAAAGGCTATCATATTCCGTATTGTCTATCTCAAGTGTATTCGCACCGCTCACCACAATATCGAGATGATGACCTTTTAATTTATTGGTAGCCCTGATTTTACCTGCACCGGAAAAATTCAGCTTTTCAAAAGAAGGTGCCGATATGCGTATTGTCGCTTTATCAAAATTATCCCAAATATCGCTGTCTCTGTCTAACTTAATCCTGAGGACACCGTTCACAACTTCCGTTTCTAATAACCTAATTACTTTATTTCTTGCTTCTATTTCAAAGCTAAAGCTATCCGCTTGAGTAAGGTATATATCGGCAGCAAGGCTGGAGTAAATACCCGTAAAATCCTTCACTGGTTTGGTTTCCAATACATCGCCGTTCTTCCTATTTTGCGCAAAACCTAAATTCAGAAACAATAAAATGAGTCCAATAATATAAAAAAGGGTTTTCATGATATGCATTATTTTAAAAAAGTGAGACAATACTTATTCTAAAAAGACATTCAAACACCTTTTTACCCCTATCTCAACGTTGCTCAAAATGAATACACCCTAAAAAGCAAAAAGGTTGCTGGACGAACCAGACAACCTTTTTTATATATTTTTACCTGTTTTAAAACCCCCGTTTTATTGCTTTTTCTTTTTAGAAGACGCTACGTTTTCGCTCAATGTAATAATTTGCGCATTCGATACATCGTCAATAGCCAAATAGCCTTCATTTGGGCGACTCACTACACGGATAAATTGTGATTCAGTCACCGGCGCAGTTTCAAAATTGCTACCGTTTGCTTTTGCAATATCTTGCCAAGCTACACCATCAGTGCTCGCTTGCCATTGAAGATACGTCGTTTCTTCGTTATAGCCGATTGCTTTTAAAATGACTTGTTGCCCAGCGCGAACTGTTGATTTACCACCATCTATTTTCACAGATAATGTATTTTTTACACTTGATTTTTGAGCAGATACTTGGAGCGATGTAATGATAATTAGGCAGAGAGAGAATAGGACTTTCTTAATCATGAGACTCGTTTTTAAATTTAAAGATTCTGGTTAAAAAAATGAGCGATTAGCAATAATACCCTAAAAAAAGTATGCCAACTTTTATTTAAAAAGCTGATAATAGTCACTAAGTGTTATTTTACTTACATTTTTAATTCCTTCATATTTCATCAAATATGATTATTGAAGTATGTAATTATGCCACTAAAGCCCGTTTTGGGAGTGAAGGACAGCTCATTGGAACAAACTGTTCTTTGGGAATTGAAAGATAAAAAGTAGTGCCGACCCCCTCAGTAGAAGTGAGCCACATACGCCCGCCCATGTTGTCAATAATCTTTTTGCACGTTGCCAATCCTATACCTGAGCCTTCATAAGCCGCTCGCGAATGCAGTCTTTGAAAGAGCGTAAATACCTGTTCTTGATATTCTTTTTTAATCCCAATGCCATTATCCTCTATTGAAATAGTAAAATCAGTCTTATTTTCGGTTGCTTTTACTATAATCCTCGGCGTTTCATTGGGTTTTCTGAACTTGATGGCATTGGCAATAATATTTTGAAAAAGCTGCGACATCTCGGTCATCGAAGCATGGATATGGGGCAACGAATCCGAAATAATTTCTGCGTTTGTTTCTTTAATCAGTACAGTTAGGTTATTCTTAACCACCAACAGCCTTTCATTGAGGTCAATATCCTTTATATCTTCAGTATTTTTGCCCAATCTCGAGTATTGCAACAAATCATCCAGCAGGCTTTGCATCCGAATGACGCCATCCGTCACAAAATTCATAAACTCTAATTGATTGGGATTGAGTTGGTTACCCAATGAGCGTCTGAGGAACTCGGTGTACATCCGCACCATTCTCAAGGGCTCTTTGAGGTCATGCGAAGAGGCATAAGCAAAAGTTTCTAAATCTTGATTGGATTTGATTAACCTTTGTTCAATGGCTTTTAGCACTTCCGTTTGTTCCAGTATAGCCTGTTTTTGAGCTTCTAATAACAAGTTTTTTTCATTCAGCTTTTTGATAGTCATAATTCTGCTTGTCTCAATAATTTTCAACAATAAGAATATAAAACTACTCAGAACTATATAATTAATGATGTAATAGTTATCCGAATAAGGAATTCTATTGACTTCGGGGTGGCTTTTACCATAAAATAAGGCACCTATATAAAATAGATGCAAAACAATAAGCCAGAAAAAACCTAATTTTCTATTTGAAAAAAGCATGACCATCAATGGACCCAACATGAGCCATATCATATCATCTGAGTGAATACCGCCTGTAATATGGATAGTGGGCGCTAAAAATAAAAACCATGAGATGGCTACAAGGTTCCCTGCAACTAAGAAGTTCCCGTTTTTTTTAAAAACCAGAAGCATAAGACCAATTATAGGAATCGCTAAGTAGGTGGAATCACTTCTCTCTTGTAAAATGACTTGATTTATAATCGTCATCAATACCGTAATCCCAATCATAGCCCAATGTATAAGCACTAAAACAAGTGCTTTTCGGTATAAAGCAGGCTGTGATTTTAGCTTATCCGCAACAAAGTAGATTGCTATATTCCTAAGATATATCATTAAAATATTGATTTATGTTTATTTGTTTGGGTATAAAAATAGAGCTAATACCCTTATACTGTTACGTTACAAAGGTGATACCATTAATTGAAAATATAGTCTTCCGGTTGTTAATTGATGTCTGACACTATTAGCACATACCCCTCAGTAAAAAGCCCTTGCGAGAGGTTACGCAAGGGCTTTTTACTGAGGGGGTACTTATGTAAACATTAATTTTTTGAACTCAATAAAACTACCCGCCATAAGATAACCTGGATAAAAAAGGATTTTAAAAAAGATTAAAAAACGGTTCATATCATCGCTGTATCGAAAAGGGTTATCAAAAACACCTCCTAACCATCCCATATTATCATAATCGGGCTGAATATCTAACTTATACCCAACTATCAGATAAATCAAAAACGCCCCACCAAATATCAATTTTAGGTTAAAAGATTTCTCTATAATGAATTCAGAATTCAGTAGTTGGTAAAATATAAACCAAAACAGCATTTGCCCAAAAATCAAAAACAACCAATTAATCGGCTCGCCTTTTTTAGGCTTTTCTCTATCCTTAATTTCTCCAATGGGATGTAGGTTTTTCCTTTCCCATAACCATTCAAATAAGCTCATTTTAATGAATTTTATTGTTTTAAGCCTACAATTTATGTTTCAGTTGTTATTTTTGAGTGCTTTTACTGAGGGGTAACATAATTGAAAATTGGCAGTAAAATCTTAAAATTTTACTACCAATTCTCCATTTTTAATTATCAATTTTCCATTAAAAATTACGCTTCTGGTAATTTATTGCCCTTATCCTTACCCCAGCTTTCCAATAATTTCAAGCCAAGTAA
>JANMYC010000040.1:0-1862 GCA_031381715.1 Saprospiraceae bacterium | reverse complement strand
AACGCCCCAATTCCTAAGAAAAAAACGATGGTTTTATGCCTTTCTGATAGGCTTTCAACTTTTATTTTAGAAGAATCATCCACCGCAATAGGCATTAAATCGCCCTTTAATTTCGGCATCACAAATAGTAAAGGAACTATTAAGCATACCAAACTCGGTAAAAAAACGTATTCCATCAGCTTACCGGTCGTGACTTGTTTTCCAATACAAAGCATTGTCGTCGTTACGTCGCCAATGGGGGACCAAGCACCACCCGCGTTGGCAGCAATAACAACTATACTGACCAATAAAAGTTTATCTTCTTTATCTTCTACGAGCTTTCTGATAAACGATACCATAACGATTGTCGTCGTCAAATTATCCAATACAGCCGATAAAAAATAGCTTAAAATGCCTATTATCCACAGCAAATGTACTTTTTTACGCGTTTTTACCCTTGAAATGATAATATCAAAACCTTCATGAGCATCTATCAACTCCACAATCGTCATTGCGCCCAATAAAAAGAAAAGGATTTGAGCCGCTTCCGCAAATTTTTCAATCAAATGATGCTCAACTGTTTCGTGAGTAGCCCCGCTAAAAACATACAGAGTCCAACATAAAACGCCAGTGATAAGTGCAGATGCTGCTTTGTCTATCTTAATTTTGTGCTCAAAAACAATGGCAGCGTAACCCAAAATAAAAACAGCAATAATAGATGTTAACATAGTTTTATATGGATTGTTTTATATTTTTAAAATGACCGAATCCTTTTTTAAAAGTCTTTAGTAGGTATCTCGTTTAGCAAAAGAATAAAAAAGATAAATAAGATTCTAAATATTTCTATGAAATCGATTAAATATACTCTCAATAGCATAGGTAATTTAATTTTTCACCTAAAAGATAAATTATCACCCAAACAATTTTTAGTTTTTGCAGCCATAATAGTCGGGATAGCAGGAGGAGCAATGGCAGCGGTTTTAAAAACATTGGTTCATTTTATCCATTCTATCGCCCATACTGAGGGGTTGTTTTCACCAGAGAAAAGTTTGCACACCATATTTTTACCCATCATCGGCATTTTACTCACTGTTTTATTCGTTGATAAAGTTTTGAAAGGTGATTTAGGGAAAGGTGTCTCCAATATTTTATATGAAATAGCTCAAAAATCAGCATTTGTCAAGCGGCATAAACTCTTTTCGCACGTCATCACAAGTTCTTTAACGGTTGGTTTTGGTGGTTCGGCGGGTTTGGAAGCACCCATTGTTATTACGGGTTCGGCGGTGGGTAGCAACATTGCGAGCGCGTGGGGCTTGCCTTATCGGGAGCGGGCGTTGTTATTGGGTTGTGGTGCGGCGGCGGGTATTGCGGCGGTGTTTAATTCGCCCATTGCGGGTGTCATGTTTGCGATGGAAGTTCTATTAGCAGATGTGACTTTATCTTCTTTTATTCCCTTAATTATTTCAGCGGCGGTGGGTGCCCTGTTTTCAAAAATAGTGTTCAATGAGGCTACGCTTTTCCAATTCCGATTGCAAGAAGCTTTTAACTATAAAAATGTGCCTTTTTACATCATTTTAGCGATAGTATGCGCATTTGTCTCGCTTTATTATGTCCGAATTTCTCATTTCATTTCCAATAGTTTTAAAAATTGGCAAATCAATATATATTTAAAAGCGCTGATAGGTGGTCTGATTTTAGCCGCTTTGATATATGTTTTTCCTGCACTTTTTGGCGAAGGTTACGCCAGTATTCGATTATTAGCCGATGGTCAGACCGATGTTTTATTAAAAAACAGTATCTTTTCAGAACATCGTTTTGAAGAATGGTGGGTCATCGGGATTGTGATGGCAATTGTTTTTGTAAAAGCCATTGCCACCAGCGTT
>JANMYC010000710.1:0-1971 GCA_031381715.1 Saprospiraceae bacterium | reverse complement strand
CTTTTTGAGCCAATGGTATTGAACGGCAAGCAATACATAGATGGCGGCGTAATCAACAACCTGCCCATTGAACCTTTTCTAGAACTTTCAGAACCCATAGTGGCGGTGCACGTTAATCCTCCTTATATATCAGGTTCGCTCAATTCTACCATGAAACTCGTCAGCAGGGTGGCGGAAGTGATTGCTTATCAATCAATTGAAAAAAGACGGCACCATGCAGCTCTTTTTATTGAGCCGCCTCAACTCAAGATGTTTGCAATCAGTGATTTGAAACGCGCAAAGGAGATTTTTAAAGTGGGTTATGATTATGCCATGAGCCTTGAAAAGGAGTTGAATTTGTTAAAACATATGGTACAGTAAGTTTAAAGACAATATCCGTGTCATCGCTCCAAAGCAGTGGTACGGATAAAACACTTAAAAATATACCTAAAAACTTACCCCCTCAGTAATGCCGTCGGCTTAATGGCGCATTGGCAACACATACAAGCCTTACAAAATTGCCCATTCAAAATATAATTGAAAACTAAGCTCACCAAATAACATTTCGTTTGAACTAAAACAACTTTCCTGTTGTTTCAATTGCTAACCGCTCTATATTAAAATTTCGTTAATTTTAAACTAACTAAAATAAAATGTTATAGTTTCCGTGAAATTATAGCTATTTTTGGCGTATTACCCATGGGAGTCAAAGTATTATTCTGCAAACCCGTCATCAGATATCGTATTTTAAAAATATTGATTATGATGCCGAATAAACCTTTTTCCAAACTATTAAAATTTCTGAATCATGGAAATGGAATGGCGAAGGCTCAACGGTCAGAGGATAGAATTGCCTATAAAAGATGCCGTTGAGCGAACTATTATCGAGGAAATCTCGTTGGGCAATCGTTTAAAAGTGTGTATTGGAACCGATTCGCAGGTGCGCGGTGAAGAAATTCATTTCGCTTCAGTGATTGTTTTCTTACGTGAGCGCAAAGGTGGGTTCATGTTCATTCATCAAGAACTGAGCAAAAAACGCATGAGTTTGCGAGAGCGGATGATTACAGAGGTCGGCAAATCGGTTGAAGTGGCGTATTCTCTGTGTGAACTTTTGGATAAGTACGATGTAGCACTCGAAGTTCATGCGGATATCAACACTGACCCTTATTTCCAATCCAATGTGGCTCTACGTGAAGCAATGGGCTACATTTTAGGGATGGGCTTTGTGTTTAAAGCCAAACCAGATGCTTTCGCCTCATCCAACTGCGCGGATAAAGTCGTGTAGAGGCGTTTCAAAAAAGCCGCATTTAAAGAGAATCATAATTAAAATATAACTATATGAGCCATGCTGTAATTTTCAGCGTGGCTTTTTTCATTTTAACTAAAGTCCATTTTATGATTATTCCACATTCTTTTTAGATATTTGCCCTTGAAAATCCTTCAAATACTGAGGGGGTAAGTCTAATATCTATCATCAAGCAATCTAACAACTAAAATATATATGGTTCAAATATTCGTAACGGGCGGCACATTTGATAAGGAGTACAATTATATCACGGGCGAACTGTATTTCAAGGATTCGCACCTGAAAGATATGCTTGTGAGGGGGCGATGCACTATTGATTTTGACGTAAAAACGCTCATGATGATAGATAGCCTTAAAATGACGGATGCTGACCGTCAGATAATTGCATACAGTTGTACTCACTGTGCATCCGATAAAATTATCTTAACCCATGGTACGGATACAATGGTGAAAACTGCCAGTATATTGGCGGCTGAAAAAATTAATAAAACGATTGTCATTACGGGCGCCATGATTCCTTATGCTTTCGGAACCTCGAGTGATGGTTTTTTTAATTTAGGTTCAGCTTTAGCGTACGCTCAAACGCTTCCGCATGGTGTGTATATAGTCATGAATGGGCGTTATTTCAATTGGAATCACGTTAAAAAAAATACCCAAACGGGTAATTTTGAAGAAATTTAATTGGT
>JANMYC010000023.1:0-4433 GCA_031381715.1 Saprospiraceae bacterium | reverse complement strand
ACTGAAGATATTGTGCCGAATTGGCTCTTATCCACGCCCGACCCAAATGTGGCGATTGGCTACGCTTGTGAGCCTTTCAAGGTAGAAATGGTGATTCGGGGTTATTTGACGGGTCATGCTTGGCGGACTTATTCGTCAGGTGAGCGGATATTGTGCGGTGTGAAAATGCCGGATGGATTGCGTGAAAATGACCCATTTCCAGAGCCTATCATTACACCCACGACGAAGGCTTCGGAAGGGCACGATGAAGATATTTCAAGGGAGGAAATCATTGCACAAGGCATTGTTTCAGAAGCAGATTATCTTCAATTGGAGGCTTATACGCGGGCTTTATTCAAAAAAGGTACTGAAATGGCGGCTGCTCGTGGTCTGATATTGGTGGATACAAAGTATGAATTTGGTAAAAAAGATGGTAAAATCGTCGTCATTGATGAAATTCATACGCCAGACTCTTCCCGCTACTTCTATACTGAGGGGTATGCCGAACGCCAAGCAAAAGGTGAAAAACAACGCCAATTATCAAAAGAATTTGTGCGGGAATGGCTCATGGCAAATGTTTTTCAAGGAAAAGAAGGTCAAAAAATGCCTGAAATGCCCGATGATTTTGTCAATTTGGTCACTGACCGTTATGTTGAGTTATACGAAAAAATCACGGGTTTGCCTTTTGAAAAGGCATCGAATGAGGATATTTTAAATAGGATTGAAAATAATATTTTGGAGGGGCTGTAGTTTTTCAGTTTTTATAAAATCAAAAAAAATGCGGATGACAGGTTGAAATACGCTTTTTAAGCTCAATATTTAACCTATTATTCGCATTTTATTTTAATTAAAACACTGAAAATCAATGGCTTGTGAATCCAATGGCATTCTTTTTCAAAGCTTCAAGAGGGATATATTTTAAAGCATTTTCGTGCGTGGATTCTAAAAAGATGGGTGGAGCAACTCCTGCTTCATAAGCCTCGCGCCAGCGTGAAGCGCACAAACACCATTTATCGCCTGCTTTTAGACCCGCAAAATTGGATGCCGGATAAGGCGTCGTCAAATCGTTACCTTTGGATTTGGAGTATTGCAAGAAAGCATCGGTTACTTGGGCACACACCACATGAACGCCCGCGTCATTGGGTCCCGTTTCACAGTAACCATTTCGATAAAAGCCTGTTACAGGGCTTGTGCAACAAGATTGGAGGGGAGTACCAAGTACATTTTTCGATTTTGTTTCAGTTAAACTCGGCATGGCTAAGCAGTTATTGACACTATTGGGTGACGTATTTTTTTTCTTATTAATGGTTTTTGGTTGGGCGGTTGCCACTTGAGACATCAGAAATAATAATGTATAGAAGAGCGATTTTTTCATTTTTAACTTTTTACTAAAATAAAACAGAAAGCAGCTATTTAAGTTTAAAAATGGGTGAGAATAGTCCGATTTATAGCAGTGCCCACGAATTACGCTGATTATACACTATTTTCACTAATTATCTAAATGGAACGTATTTGCCGTCAATCGGGTTACTGCAAATCGTGGGGAGACTAAGTGATTACCTTTTTTCATACCTTTACTTGAAATAAAGCCCATTTTTTAAAATGAAAAAAACAATAGCCATCGTTGGCGGGGGGGCATCGGCTTTGATATTGGCTGCAATGCTCGATGAAAAAAAATTTGATGTGACTATTTATGAACGCCACGCAACATTGGGGCGCAAGTTTTTAGTGGCGGGCAATGGTGGCTTTAATTTGACTCATTCTGAGGACATTCAAGAGCTCATGAAACGCTATTCTTACGATAATTTTGATGCCCCTTTTCTTGAAAAAAGCCTCCAATACTTCACGAATTCTGATACTCGTGAATGGCTCAAAAGTTTGGGGATTGATACCTATATTGGCTCCAGTAAAAGGGTATTTCCAATCAACGGAATAAAGCCTATCCAAGTTCTAAATGCCATTTTGACAGTTTTGAAAAGTAAAAACGTTACTCTCAAAACAAAGCACACTTGGCAGGGTTGGACTACTGAAAATGAGCTGATTATGCTACAAAATGACGCTGAAACGCTAATAAAAGCCGATATTGTCGTATTTTCTTTGGGTGGAACGAGTTGGAGCAAAACGGGTTCGGATGGAACTTGGACATCTTTTTTTAATGGAAAAGGCATTGAAATTATCCCTTTTCAAGCTTCAAATTGCGCATATGAAGTGCATTGGAATGAGTCTTTTTTGAAACACACGGAAGGCAAATCTTTAAAAAATATTGCTTTGAGTTGCGGTGAAATGTCTAAAATGGGGGAGGTGGTTATTACCCGTTTTGGCGTGGAGGGCGGCGCTGTTTACGCTTTGAGCCCCGCCATCAGAAAGGAGCTAAATGCCCAAAATCAAGCCATTATTTACTTGGATTTGAAGCCCGTTTTGACTATTTATGATATTCAAAAAAAGCTTTCCAACAAGGGAAATAAACCTTTAACTGCACTTTTAAAAGAGCAACTTCACCTATCAGATACCGCTATTTCTCTTTTAAAAAGCCAGTTGACCAAAGATGAATTTTTGGATTTGGATACATTGATTTTAAAAATAAAACAGTTACCCCTCAGTAGTTTGGCATCCGCACCCATTGATGAAGCCATTTCAACCGTCGGCGGCATTGCGCTTGGAGAAGTAGATGCTCATTTTCAATTAAAAAAACTACCCAATCACTACATCATCGGTGAAATGCTTGATTGGGATGCGCCGACGGGCGGTTATTTGCTACAAGCTTGTTTTAGTATGGGACAATATTTGGCGGAAAGTTTGAATGAAAAAAATACTTAAATCCAATTAATGAGAAGTTTTATTTACCATAAAATTGGGTTTTTACTTAATTTTACTGAGGGGTGGCAGATAATGTAAGGGCTTAGAATTAAGAATTTAAGAAAAAAAATATAAATTTTAAGTATCTTTCAACTCTAAAATATTGATATATGAAAAATATATACAACGCTAAAGATAAAATATTTGAGTGGTTAGGAGAAAATCAGATAAAACTCGTTTTCAGCGGTTTAGATGCTTTTAAAAATGAGATTGAAGAGTTTAAAGACATCATTTCACTTAAAAATAGGTATTCATTACTTGAGCAAAAACAAGCTAAAGGCACCATTGATGAGCGAGATGCAAAGGTGGAGCATAACAGTATAGTTGATGCTTTGAATACTTATATCCACATGATTCATGAGGATAGTACTTTAGAAGTAGATGAAACTGAGCAACAGACCTCACTTATTAAAAAGCATTTTAAATGGCGTTATCTTTTTTTTACGGCTATAATTGTAACGGTGGTTTATTTTGGTTTTCAAGAAAATCGATTTGATAAGGCATTTGATGAGGGTGTGAAATTTGTGTTTCAGAATGAGTATGCCAAGGCACTTGTTTCATTGGATAAAGCGGTTATTGCTGGAAGAAAAAACGATAATCCATTACTTTATAAAGCGTTAATAGAGCGCGCAAGAGTGAAAAATAAGCTAAATAACCCTAATGAAGCGATTGAAGATGCCAATAATGCGATAAAATTGAAGGCTTTGCCAGAGGCTTATGCCGCGCGTGGAGATATTTGGTGCGACAATAAAAATTGGACGAATGCCATCAATGATTACAGTAAAGCCATTCAAGATGGTACAACACAACCCTATATTTGGTTCAATAGAGGGCGGGCTTTGTACAATAATCGAGATTTTGACAATGCCATTAAAGATTTCGATAAAGCCATAAATTACCAACCCAATTTGTCAGATCAAATTTTGTATGCAAGAGCATTGGCGTATGACGCTTGGAATAAAAAAGTGGATGCCACAAGAGATTTTAACGCTTCTTGCAATCAAGGATTTCAGAAAAGTTGCGATTGGTTAAAAAATAACAAAGGGTGATTATTAAAATAAAACCCGAACAGCCAATTTAAGCTTTTCGGGTCGTTTATACTGAGGGGATGGTTTTTACAATTTATCTATTTCATCCATACTTAAACCCGTATAAATAGCTATTTTTTCACTATTTTCTCCATTTAATTTCATTTTTTGAGCAATGTTAGAAGCAATTTCTTTTTGACGCACTTCTTCTTTTTCATCCAATTCAAAAATATTCTCTCCTTTAGCTCCTTTCACACATAATTCAAGAGAGCGAACTAACAACTTGGCTAATAATTCATAAAATGGAATCGGGTTCTCCTCATATTGTTGCGCGTGAGCAATGAGTTTACTATATAAATCTTTTTCATCAGCTCGAATAATGAGAGGTGGATAGCCTTGTGAAATGAGAATAAGGTTCAATAAAATACGTCCAGTACGCCCATTCCCATCCAAAAACGGATGAATTGTTAAAAAACGGAGGTGATATTCAAAAGCAATTTCAGGGATTGAGACTTTAGATTTTCCTTTTGTATATGTTTTAAGGGAATTATCCAACCAATTGGTTAAGGA
>JANMYC010001590.1:0-6472 GCA_031381715.1 Saprospiraceae bacterium | reverse complement strand
TAGTTACTACTGAAAAAGTTATAGTTAAATAATGAGGGGTACTGAAAAGGTTATAGTTACTACTGAAAAGGTTATAGTTAAATGCATAATGTATTGGTAATGAATACGTTATGAGCGGTTAAAACAAGAATAAAAGAACTTAAAAACAAGTACAACAGTTTGTTATTGCTTTTTATTAAATTAAATAACTATTCCACAATATATAGTACTGAAAAAGGTATAATTCAAATATGAAAAATATACCCCTTGCAAACTATAACTTTTTCAGTACGTAGAGGTATTAAAAGTACATAATTGCACGTACTAAAAAAGTTATAGTTTGTTCTCAAATTCATTTTCCAGTATTTTAAAATCAAAATCATTTTCATTTTTTTCCCTTTATAGAATTCCCTCCCCCTTTCTTAATAAAAATTTGATGCATATTTCTGCAAAATAATATTTTCTGCTTTTCTGTAAAATGTAAAAAACGCATTCCTGTAAGTTGTATAATTATAGAATTACATAAAAGTATATTTTGCATAAAACTCTATTTTATGTTTTACAGAAACTACATTTAACTTATTATTTGTAAAATATTATTTACAGAAAAATTAAATAACTGCAAAATATATTTTGCAGAAAGTATTTTTTGTGTAAATTTGTATTTTAACTTTTACAGAAAAATTAAATAACTGTAAAGTATATTTTGCAGAAAATAATATTTTTGCTTTTACAGAAAAATGTAATTAAGTGTTTTTCCACAAGTTTTAGGCAAGTTTATTTTCATTAGAACAACGAATTAGTGGGCGTTTTCGACTGACATTCTTTTAGCTTGTTTTCAAGCATTTTCGGGACTTATCCTTTGTAAATTTAAGTGAACCAAATATCTAAGCTTGTAACGAAAAAAAAGGCTCTTTTTTATCTTCGAAAATATCTTATTCGTCATCGCTTTCACAAGGAAATCTTTAAAAATTAAATCAAATAATTAAAATGAGAATAGTTTTTGGCAATCAAAAAGGTGGGGTAGGGAAGTCAACTCTTTGCATTATGCTCGCTAATTATGCTACTTTAGTAAAAAAAAGAGCAGTGCTAATCATGGATATGGACTTTCAAAAATCAATTGATGAGCGTAGGCAGGAGGATAATGACGATTCAAAAGGGACAATGCCCTACGAAGTTTTACCGATTGAAACGACAGATTACCCACATTATGCAGAGCAATTGAAGAATGTAGATGATATCATTATGATAGATTTGCCCGGAAAAATAGACGATGAATCCTTAATTCCAATACTACAGGATGCAGATTATGTCATTTGCCCGTTCGATTATGAGAAAAGCGTATTCAGTAGTACTGTTACTTTTGCGCGTTTGGTCAAATATTTTGACAAGAACAAGCAAATATTTTTTGTTCCAAATAGGTTTAAGCAAAGCATTAACTATGATTTGAAAGGTAAAGTTGATGCAGAATTATCGAAATTAGGAACGGTGACGAAGCCCATTACGGATAGAGTTACCTTAAAAAGAATCAATACTTTTGAAATTAATGAGGAGCAAAAGAGGGTAGTGGAAGAGGTCTTTGATTTCATTTTTAACACCATTAAATAAAGTTATTAAAAATATAAAAAATGAGTAATAGTATAAAAGATATAATAAAAACGTTCAAGACTCGGCAAGATGAACAGATTGATGAAAGTGCTGTCGAAGAAGTAAAAATGGAACCTACTACTAAAACAGAGGTTGTACAACCTGTTTTAGAGACAAAAAAGCAGGCTGTTGCGAAAGTAGTGAAAGAACCAAAGAAGAAAATGGATAAGGCAGTGAGTACTGAAAGCGAAAAACCGAAAGCAAATCAGGAAATATTACCCAAAATTAGCCTTTCTGACGAGTTTTTTAACACTTTATCTGGTCAAGAGTTCGTGTACGAAGATAGGCGTATCGCTTATATTGAAACTGATTTGTACGAAATTTTTATGAGCGTGAAACGCAAAAAGAAATTGAAGAATATTTCTGTTCTCATCAATGCCATACTCAATCAATTTGTTGAGGATAACAAAGAAGATATTAAGCAAATATTGACGAATAGTAGGCTATAAAAATTCAAAAGCAGGAACAACAAGCGTTTATACTGAGGGGGTACCCTTATTGGGTTAATGAAAAGTTAGTTTTTCCTATTTTAACTCTGATAACTGTTTGAGAATGCCTTAAAAGAACTGCTTTTAAGGCATTTTTGTAAGTCGTCCATTTTTAAAATCCCAAACATAATTTTATCAATCCTTCGATTATCTTTGCTGAGCATTAAAATATTTCACATAACCAATTTTAACAGTACAAAATGTCTTCAAATACAGAATCATGGGGTTCTCGATTGGGTTTGGTTTTGGCAATGGCTGGTAATGCCGTCGGCTTTGGCAATTTTCTCCGTTTCCCGGTGCAGGCTATTCAGAATGGTGGTGGTGCTTTTATCATACCTTATATGGTTTGTTTTTTACTTTTAGGTATGCCGCTATTGTTCGTAGAGTGGGCAATGGGACGTTATGGTGGGCAGCATGGCGACCATTCCACCCCTTTTATTTTCGACAGAATGGGCAAACACTTTATTTGGAAATATATTGGTGTTTCTGGTATTTTTATCAATATTGGTGTAGCTGCTTACTATTGTTATCTCGAAAGTTGGACTTTAGGTTATTTATGGTATTCTATAACGGGGGCATTTTCGGGACAAACGGCAGATGGAGTAAACTTGATATTTACGAATTATGTCGGTTTATCAGGTAATATTCCGTGGGTTTGTTGGATACTTTGCCTTGCAATTAATACGTGGATTTTATCACGAGGGTTAGAGGACGGCGTGGAAGTTGCGGCTAAAATAGGTATGCCTTTGTTGATTCTTTTCGGTATATTCCTTGCCATTCGTGCTTTGACAATCACCGCAGGCTCTGACGGTGCTATCAATGATGGTTTGGTGGGTGCCAATTTCCTTTGGAAACCTGATTTTTCAACGATATGGACAGCCAAAGTTTGGTTAGCGGCAGCGGGGCAAATATTCTTTACACTGGCAGTTGGTTGGGGTATGATTCATGCTTATGCCGCATATATTAAACCGAACGATGATGTCGTCCTTAATTCACTTTCAGCTGGTTGGACAAATGAGTTTGTAGAAGTTGTTTTGGGTGCGAGTATCATTATTCCGATTTCAGTTGGTTATCTGGGCATAGAGCGCGTTGTTGAATTGACACAAAGCGGTGGCCTTGGGCTGGGCTTTCGTACCATGCCTTTCCTTTTTCAGCAATGGGGTCCGGTTTTGGCCGTATTAGCAGGGATAGCATGGTTTGGTTTGTTATTTTTTGCGGGGATTACATCGTCATTGGCGATGGGCACACCGTGGATGGGCTTCATGAGAGATGAATTCAATTGGTCGCGTAACAAAACAGCTTTATCATTTGCTGCTATCGTTTTCGTATTGGGCTTACCAACCATACTTTTTTATAATGAAGGGGTTTTTGATGAATTTGATTATTGGGTAGGTACAGTCGGCTTGGTTTTAGCGGGTCTTTTAGAAATTATCCTATTTTCATGGGTATTTGGTATTGAGAAAGGTTGGGCAGAAATCACGCGGGGTGCGGATATTAAACTGCCGATTTTCTTCAAATACGTTTTAAAATATGTGACTCCTATTATCATCATTTTTGTATTTATTGGCAGTTTACCCGATATTTATGATAATTTGATGCACAAAAGTCTGTACACAAAAATTGCAGCAGCCACAAATCCAGCTGATATAGCAGCTCTTCAAACTCAAATGAGTTACCTCAATTGGTCAAGATTATTGCTAATAAGCGTTTTATTGGGTATTTGTTACTTGGTATTTTTGGCGAATAAAAAAAGAATGCTAAAAGCTAAATAATGCCATAGGTCAAGAGGTTTGCACTGAATTGTAATCATTTTAATTAAAAATCTAAATTCAATATATATGGATACTTCGGCTCTGATTATGATGATATTATCCAAAGGTATTATTGCCGGTTTTACATTTTATTTCTTTGGAAAAATGCTGTCAATGCCTGTAAAAAAAGAGGAACAAGAGGAAGAACATAACTACCCGCGTGGTGGGTGATGGTATTTAGAATATTTGTTGTACGTCTAACAGTATTTTACGCCTAAATACTGAGGGGGTCTTTCGTATTTCGTTCACTCGAATTCGGAAGACCTTTTTTGTGCTTATTTTAGCCAAACCACTAAGAGCCTATCCGATAACTTACCCTGAGATACAATATTCAAATTGACAACATTTTTACTGCGTTTAATGTAGCAAATGGAAGCATCTGTGTTTTTTAAGTAAAAATTAGGTAAGGACGGCAGCAATAGGGTTATCAAATGGCAGCGATTAAAATGTTAGGATAATGCGTAATAAACTTGCATTATTAAAATTTCTATAATAACTTCGTATATTATTTTAATTGAATTTATTATTAACCTCAAATTAATTTTATCATGCGGCACATTATCCTAATTCTGTTCCTGTCAGGGACATTGAGCCACCTCGTAGCACAAACTGAACTTCAAGCAGATTTAACAAGTGCTCCAAATGCAAATCGCGAAACTGTTTTTAAATCAAATGCGGCTGTTTTAAAAAATAAGCTCAGACCTATCAGCGCTTCCAATAAAAAAGTACCACCGCCATTTATCAAACATTTTTGGGAGTTTGATGACGGTACTTTTAGTCTCAGTGATGAGGAGAACCACGCTTTTAATTCCAATAATAATAGGGTAGTGCAACTCACAATGACGCCCTGTTACACAGTGGACAAAATAAAACCTATTTCAAAGACAGTACCAACGAGCAAAAGTATCTCAACACCGAAAAGTGTGAATGACCCATCTTTTAGTGGCGCACTGCGCTTGACGAGTAATTTGACTTTACACGGCATAAAAGCTGTGCGCGCCAATGAACAATTTGTGGGAATCGTCTCTTTTCGAAATTTGATTGGTGATAATCGGAATGCGAAATTGTATTTGTTTTACAATAAAAAAGACCAAGTAAAAACTTGGGGTAAAATTTTAAATATAAAAGATGCTCGTTTGCATGGTGCTACTGAGGGGGTATGGGCTCAGGAGAGTGCCGGCGTGAATAATATTAAAAAAGAATTTTATGATGCTAAAGTATTTAAAATCAATGGTTTAAATAAGTTTTCACGCAATATATTTCTGACTTTTGGAGTAGAGGGAAAGGCGGGTTTTGAAAATATCAAAGAGTTGGATATCACCGCAGCTTTGGTGTATGATGGTACATCACAAGTTGAAAAAAGTACTTTGACTTTTGAAACTTCCACGTCATTTGACCCCAACAATATCAAAGCCCCTCGGGTATTGAGTTTCAGGGGCATCAATAATAAAAACTTTAAATATCGTGTTAATTTTGAAAATATGGGTAATGCGCCCGCTCTGGGGGTAAATGTGAAATCATTCGTTCCTGAAGCATTGGATGCCAAAACGATTAAAAATATTTCAACCTCTCATGCTTTTCAAAGCACTTCTTCAAAAGACAGTGCAATGAAGTACACTATAAGCCCCGACGGGAAAACGATTACTTTTGATTTTAAAAATATTGTCTTGAACGGTACTGGCGAAGCTTGGAATCCTAAGAAAAAGGAAACCCAAGGTTTTGTGGAATATGAATTGGAAGCCAAAAAAGACATTAGAAAGCGTTCATTGGAGTCAAAAGCCTTAATTGTTTTTGATAATAACGAACCCATTCCTACTGACCCCATAAAAACGGAGTTTAGAACGGGTTTTTCAATTGGCATAAAAGGCGGCGTCAATTATCAGCCCAATACTGAGGGGTATAACTATTTTGTGGGTGCGACTTACTCCGCTTATCGCCCGGCGGGTATTTATAATCAAATAGAAGTGATGGCGGACTTGAATAAAAGAGCCGTGATGAGGGATTCTTTTACCAATTCTTTTTTGCAATTACCCATTACTAGAGCGGATAGTTTAGCCAATACTATTAAAAAGGACTCTTTTTCTTTTATCGAAAAGTATAAAACGGTCAATTCAATTCGGGTCGTTCCACTCAATTTGCGCTACGATTTTCCAAAGTTTGCCAGTATTAGTTTAGGAATATATGCCGATATGACTTTTATAAGGGAGCAATCGTTTAGTACCGCTACATCCATAAAAACGGTGCTTATTTCGAATTCTACTACAGGACTAAGAGCGCAAGATAGATGCCTTTACAGTCGAAAGCCAACGAGTAAAAAAAGCAGTACAGAAATAGATTATGGCTTATTTGGTGATTTGACAATCGGTAAGTACAGCAACGGTTTGGCTTTGGGCTTGCGTTTTATGCAGCCTTTAAATAAAGAAAAGCAAACTGCTGAATTGCTCAGAGTAAGTCAAAATAAGCTGCAAAAAGGCTTTTTTCAACTGTATTTAAGCTATAAAATCTTATAAATCGGTTTTTAATCTATTAAATTCTGATAAGTTCGGA
>JANMYC010001531.1:0-2787 GCA_031381715.1 Saprospiraceae bacterium | reverse complement strand
CTTTGGTAGCGAAGGAAATCAGGGAGAATAACCTGACGAATATTGGGGCAATTGGCTCTGTTTTAGCAGCTGAAATATATGATATGGAGATACTCGCACCGAGTATCGAAACCTATAAAAAGAATTATACCCGTTTTTTATACCTCAGCCCCGAAGATACTGAGGGGGGGCTTGCGCACACATTTGATAAAGTTT
The DNA here is from genome assembly GCA_031381715.1 of Saprospiraceae bacterium. Classification (GTDB taxonomy): domain Bacteria; phylum Bacteroidota; class Bacteroidia; order Chitinophagales; family Saprospiraceae; genus JAAFJT01. The sequence continues at coordinate 2,592 of JANMYC010001531.1, read as the reverse complement.
CGGTGGTTTTTCATACGAGCCATACCGTTGGTAGCTTGCACAAAGCTTTAGAAGTGCTTTCAAGAAATAACTGTAACCTCACTAAAATCCAATCGGCGCCCATCATGGATAAGCCGTGGGAATACTTGTTTTATGTAGATTTTACTTTAAATAATTACTCTAATTACCCACAAGCAATGGTGGAATTGTTGAGAGTGGCGGGTGAAGTGAAAGTGTTAGGTGAATATAAATCGGGGGAGTACCACGAATAATTTGGTGCTTGGTGCATAGTATTTGGTGCTTGGCGGGGTTGGTTAAGTAGGGAAATTTCTAACAAAACTTAAAATATAACTATGGGAAAATCTTATACAGACCTTGACGCATGGAAATTAGGTCGGGAACTTGTAACGGATATATACACAATAACTTCTTTGTTTCCAAAAGAGGAAATATTTGGTCTGACTTCTCAGATGAGAAGAAGTGCAGTATCAATTCCTTCTAATATTGCCGAGGGAATAGGTAGAAATCACGCAAAAGATACGCTTCAATTCTTACATATTGCAAGAGGTTCCAGTTATGAATTAGAAACTCAGTTGTATTTAAGCTTTGATATAAAATATTTGGAGAGTCAAAAATTAGAACAAATACAGATTAAAATAGTCAGTTGCAAAAAGTTGCTAAATGGCTTGATTAATTATTATCAATCGAAATTATAAACCGTGTTGGTTAATTGGTGCTTGGTGTACAGTGCTTGGTGCTTGGTGTGATGTATTTTTATTCTTGTTTTAAAAAATCAATTTTCCTTGATTTTAAAACCTTAAAAAACACACTTAGCTCAATACACTTCACCCCAAGCACTAAGCACCAAGCACTAAGCACCAAAATATTATGCAAATTAAAACTGCTTCGAGATTAAACTCAATTAATGAATACTACTTCTCGAAGAAGCTGAAAGAAATCGCTGAAATGAATGCGACGGGTAAACAAGTTATCAATCTCGGGATTGGTTCTCCGGACTTACCCCCCTCAGTGCAGACTATTGAAAAGCTCATTGAAACGGCAAAATTGCCTTCAAGTCATGCGTATCAAGGTTATGTGGGTGTGCTTGCTTTGCGTGAGGCGATGGCGAAGTTTTATTTAAAAAACTATCGTGTGGAGTTGAATCCTGTGAATGAAATAATGCCACTTTTAGGCTCAAAAGAAGGAATTATGCACGTGTGTATGACGTATTTGGAGGCAGGGGATGTAGCATTGATTCCTAATCCGGGTTATCCAACCTATCGGGCGGCGGTGACTTTGACGGGTGCAGAATGTGGAGAATATCATCTTACTGCGGAGACTAACTGGTTGCCTGATTATGCAGAATTGGAGAAAATGGATTTATCGAAAGTGAAAATGATGATTGTCAATTATCCACACATGCCTACGGGTGCGGAAGCGACAAAACAAGCATTTCAAGACGTAGTAGATTTCGGTAAAAAGCATAACATTTTGATACTCAATGATAATCCATACAGTTTTATCTTAAATGAGCACCCCCTCAGTATTTTGGAAGCAGAAGGGGCAAAAGACGTCGCATTGGAGCTGAATTCACTATCCAAAAGCCACAATATGGCAGGTTGGCGTGTGGGTATGTTGAGTGGGAAAGCGGAGTATTTGAGCGATGTTTTGAGGTTTAAATCCAATATGGATTCGGGTATGTTTTTACCCGTTCAATTAGCCGCAGTTGAAGCACTCAATGCTGATAATGATTGGTTTAGCGAACTGAATACCATCTATAAAGAACGTCAAAAAACGGTTTTTAAACTCATGGATTTATTGGGTTGTACCTATGATTTGAATCAAAAAGGGATGTTCGTGTGGGCGAAAGTACCCTCCCGAGAAGACGGGACAGGCTCTCAGTATAAAACAGGTTTTGAACTATCCGATAAAATTTTGTACGAAGCAAATGTATTTATTACCCCTGGTGGCATTTTTGGCTCAAATGGTGATGGGTATATTCGGGCGTCATTGTGTGCAAAAGTGGAGGTTTTTGAGGCGGCGATAGATAGAATAAAAAATGCTATATGAATGAATGCTAAACAGCCATTTAAAGAAACATTGAAGGAATCTATTCCAACGGTAGTTATCATTATAGGAGCTTTCATAATAATCGAGCTATCAAAAAAATATACAACGCTTCAAATATCCGTTTTAGTTATAGCGGTTATTGTAGTTTTTCTTTTCATTTTACATTTTTATAAGGAGAGAAAACGTAAAATTAAAGAAGATAGGATATTGCAAATTATACAACAAAAAGAAGGGGCTAATTATTTCATTTATAGAAGCAAAAAGAAAAATAGAAATTTTATAGAAGATAAAATTTTAAATAAACTTGAAAGCAGTATTGAAATTTTAGTACGAGAGCCTCCTTTTACAGATGATTTTGAGGCGCATCTTTTTAATGCTAATAAAAAAGAAATACAAGGTATATATCCTTTTCTTTTAAAAATTAGAAAAAGTAAAATTAAAACACTTCCTATTAATACTCTTTTAAATGAGGCAATGAAAGAGGATAGAAGTATTGAAAGTCTGTTAGAAGAGATAACATTGTTTTATTCGACTTAATGTTTT
>JANMYC010000698.1:0-6614 GCA_031381715.1 Saprospiraceae bacterium | reverse complement strand
GGTAAAAGTACCCCCTCAGTATATTTGAATCAAATACTATTTTATGACTTCGTTATAAGTTTTACTTATATTAAATGGTTGAGGATTTGGTTATTTGAGGAGGCGAGGATTTGACCGTCAAATCCTCAAATCCTTTTCAATTGAGTTTCGCGGAGTGAATTTAGTTTATTGCTAATTTCTTCTATGAGTGGGCGTAATTGAATGACTTCTTCGTCTGATATGAAAAGCAAATCTTGAGATAATATTAGAAGATTAAGGACTTCCATTAAACTGCCGCAGGCAATTTCTGTAAATCTGGCTTGTTCTTTTCCTGTTTGGCGGCTTACGCATTCCGCAATATTACATAATATTAATTACAGCGCGTCTTATTTGAGATATTATCCCAAACTTCTCTTCTGGCGGAAATTTTTGAGAAATTGTATAAATGCTTTTCATTAATAAGCGTCTTTTTTGCCACACATCAAGTTTTTCAAAGTAGTATGCTCTCATAATATTTATGTTTAAATGTTAAAATAAACAACAAATATATCAAAACAGCACTTTTTCATAGTATAATTATTCCCTAAAATAAAGTCTTCAATAAAATCACATCCTCAAATTCTCAATAAATTCAAATCCTCAAATCCTCGTATCCTCAAATCCTCAAAGTTTCGCTCGTCTTATCGCGAATTTGCTCACAAAGCACCGCATCTTGCGCCAAAGATTGCCCGAAAGATGGAATCATTTGCTTGAGTTTTGCTTGCCACTCGGGGGTTGCCATTGAATTTTTAAAACATTTATTCAATAAATCAATCATGATAGTAACGGCTGTGGATGCGCCAGGCGATGCACCTAAAAGTGCCGCTAATGAACCATCGGCAGCGCTCACTATTTCAGTACCGAACTCCAAAACGCCACCCTCTTTTTCATCTTCTTTTATGACTTGCACCCGTTGACCTGCAATGGCTAACTCCCAATCATCTAGTTCTGCTTCTGGAAAATACTCTTTTAAAGCAGATAACCGGTCTTCGGGAGATTGGCTGACTTGCTCCACAAGGTATTTCGTCAGAGGAATATTCTTAAAACCAGCGGATAACATCGGGAAAATATTGTCCAATTCAAGTGACAAAGGCAAATCCCAATACGAGCCATTTTTTAAAAATTTAGTAGAAAAACCTGCAAATGGCCCAAATAAAAGAGCTTTTTCACCATTCATCATGCGCGTATCCAAGTGTGGAACGGACATGGGTGGCGCGCCCACCGATGCCTTACCATACACCTTCGCTTGATGTTTTTGGATAATTTCCTCATTGATGCATTTCAGCCACTGACCACTTATCGGAAAGCCGCCATAGCCCTGTGCTTCTGGAATATCTGATTTTTCAAGCAAGGTCAAAGACCCACCACCTGCACCGATGAAAACAAATTGGGTCGTGCATTTTAATTTAGTTCCATAAAATAAGTCTTTAGAAGAAATTTCCCACGTATTATCATCTTCAAGTCTCTCAATATCCTTGATTTCAGTGCCCATGTACAAGTCTACATCTTCAAATGATTGCAAATGCTTAATCATCGCCTTTGTCAAAGAGCCGAAATTGACATCTGTTCCAACAGCCATGCTCGTGCCTGCCACTTTTTGATTTCCGTCCCTACCCACCATTACAAGTGGCATCCATTGGCTCAATACTGAGGGGTCTTCGGAATATTCCATACCTTTAAACAGGGCATATTGAGTCAATAAATCATACCTTTTTCTCAAATAAGCCACATTTTCAGCGCCCCACACAAAGCTGATATGCGGTATTCTATTGATAAAATCCCCCGATTCCAAGTAGTTTTGTTCGACCAAATACCCCCAAAACTGCTTTGAAATCTCAAAAAACGAAGCAATTTTCACTGCTTTTGATATATCAATTGACCCATCTTCTTTTTCAGGCGTGTAGTTGAGTTCACAAAATGCCGAATGCCCCGTTCCCGCATTGTTCCAAGCATCTGAACTTTCGGCTGCTACTTCATCGAGCCTTTCAAAAACAGCTATTTTTAAATCAGGTTGCAGCTCTTTGAGCATTGCGCCTAAAGTCGCGCTCATAATGCCCGCACCTATTAAAACGACATCGTAAGATGTTTCAGAAGAGTTGTTGTCGAAAGCCATAAAAGGGTATTTTTTAAGAATTCTTAATGTTAAAAAACATATAAAAATCCCCCTAAATACTCGCCAATTTAATAAAAAAAGGCAGAAATACTGAGGGGGTATTATTGACAATAAATGAAATTAACCCTAAAAAATGGGTCAATTTATTTCGTAGGACTTAGTTTTTTAGTTACTCGATGAGAACCATTTGTAGATTTTTTTTTACTTAGCTTATTACCTTTTCGAGGGACTTGAGGAATTTTACCTGTCTTTTTATAAATATTGATAATATCACTGATAGCCAGACGGTCTTCAATAGATAATGGTATAGGGCTAATCAATAAATCAACACCATTAGGTTCTTTTATATATCCCATTTTTTATATTGTTGAAACATGACAAAAATAAGGAAAATTCAGAAATAAAAGTGAAGTTTCTTTGGTTTAAATCATTCCATTAAAAACTCAAAGCCGATACACCCACCAGCAAAACGGTACAATAATAATCAAAGATATTAAATGAAATATACCTCGCCATAAAAAAGGTGGTTCGGGTGGCGTTTATACTGAGGGGATATTAACTCCCTCTATGACTGTGCTTCGATTTCAAATTAATGATTTTTACAATGCTGGCTGTAAAATAAAAAACGGATTTACCAGAGCCCTCTTCAGGAAGCACATTTTTAGGGATATCATAAATAAAAGATAGATTACACTCAATATCGCCTATTTTACGCCATGTAATGGGCAATTCTATTTCATAATTCGCTTTTTGAAACGGCTGTTGACAGAGTGGGTCATTTTTGAAAAACCGTACTGGATAAGTAATTCCACCCAAATATGTCATATAAAAACGAGGGATAATCTCAATTTTATCTTTTATAAAAACGTCATAAATATCGAATTTGTGCCCAATTGAAAACTCTAAAATGGAAGCACACGACCGACCCCAATCGTATTCATAACGAGCATCGGCATCAAATAATTTATTCGTCCAAAGCAATTGTAGTGAAGCCAAATTATTCAAGCCATATTTATCATCTTCAGAACCGTAACGGATAAAAGCGTGTTCAAAAGTAGAAATAAGGCTCAGAGGCTTTGACAATTGCCATAATTTACTGATACCCATGTCCGTTTCAGCCCATTTTGGCGTCGTTTGACTCCATCGAAAGCCATTGACATAGACATCACAATTGTACTTATGAAAACCCACAACGGGGTCAATCGCCCATTGATTAACATTATTGTCCCGCCCGAGCGATACAACACGATTCATATAATTGGCGCCCCCGTAGAGAAAACCGCTGGCATCCACCGTTTCATCTAAAGAATCGACACTGGCATCCGTGAAGCTGATGCGCATACTATTTGAGCGCTTCACCCGCTTTTTACGTTGCCCGTATACTGAGGGGTTGAGAAAAATGAGGCATAAAAAAAGGAGGGTGACGTTTAATAATTTCATTACGGATTGTTTTCTTATCATTGGTGATAAAAGATAAAATATATAGGGTTTCAAAAAAGAATAACGATTTATGAAGCTATGAGTTACTTCATAAATCGTTATTCTTTCCTCTTTATTCTTTATTCAAAATCAATCCTCATCGCAACCAATCGGCGCACCTGGAGGCATTTCACGATGCACAGGGATAATCACATCTTTAGGTTTTTCAATCCGCTCGATGGCATATTCGTAATGTGATTTTAAAGCCAAATCGGGTGTAGTTTTAGCCGATAAATCTTTTTTAAGGGCTTGCAAACGATTAAAACAGATGGCTTTTACTTGATAATTGGCATTATCGTTCATGCTTAATCCCAGAATGTGGGATAAAACCATTTGCTGCGTTTGCAATTGAACTTGTCCTTGTAAGCCTGTTTTCATGGGCGCTTTCCACGTTTTTTCAATTATTTTATCTAAAACATCATCATAACCGATGGAGTTCGCTCTCGCTTTGAATTGTACCAAGCGATTAGCCCGATTGGCATTGAATAAAAAGGCTAATTCGTAATTCGTCAATGCTTCGGCTGCTGCGAGGGCATCGAGATTGGAGCCCGTGCGTTTAGGAAATAACTCGCCAATGCCATAATACTCAGGCGGACGGGGTGGAATCAGCTTTAAAATATGCTCTGGCAGCGTCAATACTGAGGGGTCAAGACAGTCCACTGCTGCTTGTAACGCAGCCGTTTGAATGGTATTCGAGAGGATTTCAGGCTGTTGTTGCTTATCGCCCCGCACTGAATAGCTGTAATTCATGCCGCCAATAAGCTTACAAACTGCCTCCAACTGATAACGATGATAATTATAAACGGGCACTAAAACATCTTCTAATTTTGACATAGGCGTGTTAACGGTAATTGCCTTTTCAGAAAAATTAGTCAATGCTTTTTCACGCACTTTTAACATACTTTTTAACTCAGTTGGAGCATCTTTACCATTGTCCCAAAGGTGTGCGAGCGGGTGCATACCATCGGCAGCACGTGCATCAAAATCGGAAATAAATAAAAGTCCTTTTTTAGTATTTTCTTCTAAAAGGGCATTTAAAGCTGTATTTTCATCTACGTTTTTGGGGAAATCCATGTAGCCGTACATGATGGCACGCTTGTCCCACTCCCCTATTTCGTTGGTATAGACCTTTGAAAAGTCGATTTCACCTTTTTCATTTAAAAATACTGAGGGGTGCGGATAATCCATCACCGAAGCACGTTCATTCACACTCGATGCGTAGTTGTGCATCAAGCCCAAAGTATGCCCTACTTCATGCGCTGCCAATTGGCGAAGGCGTTGCAAAGCGGCATTTTTCATGGTTTCAGGCACTTGTTTGCCCGTTTCATATGGCGATAAAAGACCCGTAAAAATCAAATAATCTTGACGCACCCGCAATGAACCGAGCGTGACTTGCCCCTTTATGATTTCACCCGTGCGCGGGTCTGTAACCGATGCGCCATAACTCCAACCGCGAGTAGAGCGGTGTACCCAATTGATGGTGTTGTAGCGAATATCCATTGGGTCAGCATCATCGGGTAAGACTTTTACTTGAAAGGCATCTTTATATCCTGCAGCTTCATAAGCTTGATTCCACCAACGGGCACCGTCCAACAAAGCTGAACGAATCGGCTCAGGCGTACCATTATCGAGATAATAAATGATGGGTTTTACGGGTTCGCTGATAGCTGCATTTGGGTCTTTCTTTTTAAGGCGATGGCGAGCAATCACTATTTTTTCAATCGGTTCTGAAATAGGACTGCTGTAATCGAAGTACGAAATACCGTTGTAACTGCTGCGAATATCGTAGCGGCGAGGCTTGTAATCATCGTCCGGCAATTGCACAAATGAGTGGTGGGTACGCACCGTAATGGCTTCTACTGAGGGGGCAACGGCTTGAACAAAACGTCCTGCATCACTACCGCCCACGAATGTCAAAGATGCCTCAAACTCCGAATTTAAAGGAAAATTCTTGGTATTTGGTAAAAAAATGGCGGAGCGAGGTTCATTCAAGGCATAAGTTCCTTGCTTCATGTTTTTAATTCTATCGGCAACTCCGTGCGCATCACGAAGGAAAAAAGCCGTGGCATCCACCAATACTTTTTCACCGTCCTCTTCGACCACTTCAAAACTCCATAATGTGGATTGAGCGAAGGAGGTGCGGACGGCACGTTGTTCATTTTTATCAGTGGTTACTGCACGGTAATCGTAATTAGGTTGAACCATCAACACTTTTTTACCGACTCTATTAAAAGATACAATGCGTGATGCGCCAATTTGGCCTCTATCCAAACCAATATCGTTGGAGCCTAAGCCCGCAGGCAGGGTATTGACATAGAGAAATTCTTTGTCGAATTTATCAATTTGAAGCCATATTTTACCATTGACATTGTCCCAGTAAAAATTGAAATAGCCTTCATAAGGCTTCATGGTTTTGGTTTTTTCAGCCATTTTTGACTGTGAAAAGGCTGCTATACTGAGGGGTAGCAGGAGGAGGAAAAGTAGTTTTTTCATTATGGATTGGTTTGAATTAATTGATTAAGTTTTGGCATAAAAAACCAAATTTCTAAGAAACGACTATAAAAATACTAAAAGCTGATTAAACAAAATTAAGAAGCTCGGAAGATTAGACCAAAGGTAAATATAGGATAATCAATGCATGAAAAAAGCCTTACAATTTTGTTGTAAGGCTTACATAATGAGAATGTATGAAATTTTTGTACTAACCATATTGATTGAAGTATTTAGATTATCCCGTATTTTAAATTTTAATCTTGAAAATACTTTTTAACGAAATAAATGTATATTTGACAATTAATAATTATTTTTACAAAATCGTTATTAAGTGTATTATTGACAATTATAATGCAATTATAACTGTTTTTATTAAAAAAAATTAAAAATAAGATAAAAAAAATTAAAAATAGGATAAAATACCTTTTTAAAGTCATGGAAAATTAAAAAAAATACTGGATAATTGAATTTTCAGGTACAATGGAGTGAATTTTAAACCAAATTATAAATA
>JANMYC010001457.1:0-1522 GCA_031381715.1 Saprospiraceae bacterium | reverse complement strand
AATATATATTTATTTTTATAATAAAATATATTTTTAATGCAATTTTAACATTTCAAATACTAATTTTTTGAAATTAACGCGCAACTTATCTCTCCTTTGAAAAAAAGAAGATTATCTTAGTACCTTTCAATCACTATTTTAATTGAAAATCAATGACTTATCCCGTTACCATATTTAATATTCATTTACACTTCATTTTTGAGATTTTATCCTACACGATAGGCTTTCGCTACTATTTGTATTTACGCAAAAACTCCGTAGATTTGATAAGTGATGGCAATCGCATGACTATCTTCATCGGTGCAGCAGCAGGGGCGTTTTTAGGTTCACATATATTGGGCATTTTAGAAAAACCAATACCGTCGGAGGTATTTTCTGATAAATACTTTATGCATTTTATGCTCTTTTTCATGGCGAATAAAACGGTTTTAGGTGGTTTTTTAGGCGGTTTGATAGGCGTAGAATGGACTAAAAAAATCATCCGTGTACATACTTCTTCGGGCGATTTGATGACATTTCCCCTAATATTAGGACTCATAATCGGGCGCATCGGTTGTCATCTCGAAGGGCTGGAAGATGGTACCTTTGGAAATGCTACTACAATGCCGTGGGGCATAGATTTTGGCGACCAAATATACCGTCACCCTACTAACTTATACGAAATCATTTTTCTCGCAACTCTTTGGTTATCAATTATTTATATTGAAAAACGACACCCCCTCAGTAATGGCGCGCTTTTTAAAATATTTCTCATAAGCTATCTACTTTTTCGTTTCTTTATTGAGTATTTAAAACCTGCTTATTTTCACCCGATTGGCTTATCAAGCATTCAAATAGCGGCTTTAGGTGGGCTTTTTTACTATCTAATTTTATATTTTAAAACATTAAAAATCTAAAAAAATGCCCGAACGCCCATATACCTACTATGATTTCACCCTTAGCCTTTGCTCAAAATGCCTTCGTCGAGTGGATACGAAGATTGTTTTTGAGGATGAAAAGGTATTTATGATGAAAAATTGCCCCTCACATGGGCGCGAAAAAGTGCTGATTGCAACGGATGTGGATTATTATCGCAATATTCGCAATTATGCCAAGCGCAGTGAAATACCCCGCCGTTTTAATACTGAAACGCATTTTGGCTGCCCTTACGATTGTGGTTTATGTCCTGACCATGAGCAACATTCGTGCTTGACGGTGGTGGAAGTGACCGACCGCTGCAATTTGACTTGCCCGACGTGCTATGCCATGTCATCACCACATTATGGTCGTCATCGGACTTTGGAGGAAATCGAAAAAATGTTGGATACCATCGTTAAAAACGAAGGCGAACCCGATGTGGTACAAATCAGCGGCGGCGAACCAACAGTACATCCCCAGTTTTTTGAAATTTTGGATATTGCTAAAACGAAGCCTATTCGCCACCTAATGCTCAATACGAATGGTATCCGCATTGCAAAAGATATCAAATTTGTTGAAAAATTGGCAACTTATATGCCTGATTTTGAAATTTATCTACAATTTG
>JANMYC010001454.1:0-3154 GCA_031381715.1 Saprospiraceae bacterium | reverse complement strand
ATAATTCAATATCGGTATTTTCTTATTGAATATTTTTATCAGTTTTTTCGTCAATTTTAACGGTTTCAATTTTCTTTTTATAACCAATACTTTGAAATACCATGCGGTACGTACCTTTTTCCAAATCCAAGGAGTAATACCCCTCAGTATTAGCCGATGTTCCACGGGTCGTCCCTTCTATGTAAACATTGGCAGAAGGCAAGGGCTCGCCTTTCGCATCGGTGACTTTGCCCGTCAATTGTGCCATTAAAATTGAAGGACAAAAACATATAATTAAAATACCTAAACATATCAGTTTTTGATATGTTGATTTCGATTTAAAAAGACTATTTGAAGGCGTGTTAAAAATGAACATTAAATATATATTTTATGGTTTTAAATATCGTAAAAAAAACATAACGGAAAATTTGTCATTTTCGATGTTCAAGCAAAAAATTATATATCAAAACCCTAAAAATTAAGACCAATACTGAGGGGATGTTAAAATTTCATTAAACCTCGGTGGCGAATTGATTAACCGCACGATTAAGCCTAAATTGCGTACATTAAATATCTTTTCGCTAACTTATTAAATCCATTTTCCATGAAAAAGTTATTCTTATTTCTCATCTCTATCTCGATTCTTACCTCCGCTACCGCTCAGACATTTTATTTCGATAAAAAATTAAAGGTGGTTAATTCCGCTACAAATGCAAAGTATCGAGCTTATGTGAGCGACCCCAGTAAACCAAGTAAAATAGTATATGAATTGGAAGGAAAGCTTTATGCCGAAGGCATTTTATTCAACGCTGATACTTTAAGCTTTGATGGGAAAGTTGTTTTTTACGATAATCGACGCGTAAAAGCCGTTCAATTTTATAAAAAAGGTATTTTAGAGCCCTCTATCAACATTGATGCACAGTTAAAGAAAAGCACTTCTCCCAGCGCATATTATCTGAATGTCGGTGCAAACGGCGAATTTGCAGCCTTTCGGAAAGCCAACCCCGGAGATAAAAATGATGCCATTATCGCCACTGGAAAAGTCTTAGATACGGTGGGTTTGGTATTAGATAGCCTTATTACTTATTATAATTTTAATAATTCAGTCCAAGATGTAAAAATATACGATAAAGGAACTGAAAAACCCTTTTTTTCTACCACTTCAGATTATAAAGAACCATATAATATTATTGGTATCATTACCCATTCAGTACCATTTCATAACGATATTGACGAAGAAATGAATCGTTTTTTATTAAAATGCAAAACCACCGGTGGCGACGGCGTAGTAGGTGTAAAAACGACACCTTATTTTAATTCATTGGGCAACAGTACGGGTTTAATTATTCAAGGTACGGCTATTCGCTTGAAGAAAAAGGAGTGATATTTAAAAGAATGCTATTCGCCACTTTCTTTTGACGTTTCTTCATTTTCAATATCATCTATTAAAAACAAAATACTTTCACCTAATTCTCTGTATTTTAATTTTACATCAGCGCTGGAGAGTAATCCGAGCATTTTTTTTCTTGAAATATCTGTAAAACGGGCTTTTAATAAATTGGCATCCTGATTAAGTTGATTGTTTTTAGTTCTAATGGCGTGGGTGGAAAGCATGGCTAAGGCTTCTTTCATTTGCCCACCTCCGACCAAGATGAGGATTTGATTTTTAATCGTTTCGAGTTTCATGGATGCGTTTGTTTTATGTTTTTAAAGATATTTTGCGCAATAACTAATGCTTATGAATTGGGATGAGAATTTTATAAACTTACATTATTTGGTATTTTTAAAGTTCTATATTTTCAAGTTCGCCCCCATACCCCCGAAGGCAGGGTTGATTGGTTCTAATTTTAGAGGTGCAGCGCACCGCAATAGTTGTAGAAAAAGAATAAAGAATATACTAAACCGAAAGTGCTTTTCGGATTTTGTTAAATTTTCTTATTGGATTTAAAATGTTTGAAATTTTAGCCCAATAAATGTTTTTAAATCTTGTTTATAGTCATCAATATTATCAAAAAAGTTATTAATTCCTTTTTTAAAATCTTTTAATTCCGGATAATAATGTGTGTTAATGACGTTTTTTCTAAAGAATTTCCAGAGTCTTTCTATGAAATTAAGATTGGGTGAATAAGGTGGTAAATAAATCATTTTGATAATGGATTGTTGTTCAAGCCATCCTTTGACAATCTGTGATTTATTAGCCCTACCATTATCAGAAAATACGTATATAAGCGATTTTGAGTCTTGATAAAAATTAGTAATTTGTTTTAATAATTCAATCGTTGATAGACCATTGATTGTCTTATCTTGACGGGTAATAACATCCATTGAAAAAGGATTATATGCGCCATTTATATTGACACGTTCTCGTCCTGTGTTACTCTCAATCCAGCGAGGTTCACCGACCTGTGACCATATTTTAGAAGGCGTTGTGTTGTGCTGAGGATGGACTGCATCAATGAACATAACTGTTTCGTTATCAAGTAGTTGTTCTATTGTCTGCTCATATTTTTCAATAAAAATGGCTTGTTTAGCCACGTCAACTTTACCAGGAAGACGATGCAGTTGTTGATGGGAAAGACCCATGCGACGCACCAATTTTTGGACACTACTCAAATCGTAATCAATTAATATATTTGTGTTGATATATTCACGGATTTCTTGACATGTTTGTACCCGAAAGGTGGCGCAATATTGACGAATACGAGCCATTTGAAGGCTCGATAACTTACCCCAATAAGGTACATTCTTATCCACTAACCAACTTGAATTATCTTTACGATTAAGAAATATCTGTTTCCATTTTGTAATCGTATCTTCGTCCAAAAGTAACATTTCGGATACCTCAATTTGGCTAAAACCCATCTGGAGTAATAGAATAATTTTAATCCTATCTGCTTGACGTTTATCTTTGAGAGACTTATGGATTCTTTTTAAATCCCCCAAGTCTTCAGGTGATATATTTATCATCTTATTTTTACAACAATATTAATGATTTTATCGAAAATAAAATCCGAAAAGCACTTTCGGTTTAGTATAAAATAGTGATTGAAAGGTACTAAGATAATCTTCTTTTTTTCAAAGGAGAGATAAGTTGCGCGTTAATTTCAAAAAATTAGTATTTGAAATGTTAAAATTGCATTAAAAATATATTTTATTATAAAAATAAATATATATT
>JANMYC010001427.1:0-5011 GCA_031381715.1 Saprospiraceae bacterium | reverse complement strand
TAAAATTCCCCACAATGCCCTAAAAATGTCTTTGCATAGGAAATATTCCTGTTGCATCTTTGTACTATGAAAAGAAAAAACAAACTTATGAGGAAAATTACACAAGATATGTTCATGGGATTATAAAATTGCTGTCAGGGAGTCGTCCTAATTTCATAAGGTTAGGACGACTTTACTGGTTCTAAATTTTAGGTTTTTTTGCAGTTTCATCCAAAGCTTTTTTTAGTGAGTATCGGTTAGAGTTCCCCCCACTCAACCGCTTAAAAAAGAAAACAAAACGAGAAGTCGTTTTTAAGATATATGTTCATGGGATTATAATTTGTTGTCAGGGGTCGTCCTGATTTTAGTTAGATTAGGACGACTTATCTGTTTTTCAAAAGAGAAAACAAACGAGCAATCGTTTTTTAAAATATATGTTCATGGGATTATAATTTGTTGTCAGGGGTCGTCCTGATTTTAGTTTAGATTAGGACGACTTATCTGTTTTTCAAAAGAGAAAACAAACGAGCAATCGTTTTTTAAAATATATGTTCATGGGATTATAATTTGTTGTTTGGACGTCCAAGACCTACGGTCTAGGACGTTTTTTTTTGCTTTAACTTGTGGTTTTCTGATATTCTGACTATTAAAAATAAATGCCTATTAACAAAGCCTTTAAGCGAATTTTCACGCTTAGAGGCTTTGTCTTTCTACACTGTTATACTTGAAAGTATAGTGGCATTTACGGATAAGAATGCGCATAAAAAAACGGGTTGTACTCCTGTACAACCCGCCACAACAAATTATAATCCCATGAACATATTCTTAAACTTGAAAACGAAAATTAGATTCGGTTTCTTGATTTTTCTAATGTTAAAAATGACTTTTTGTCAGAATTTTAAGTTAATCAGTACATTGAAGTATATAAACGCTTTTAACCTTTCTTTATTATTGTTGTTCAAGCAAATCTTGTTCTTCTCCTCAAATAATCGCTTTTGGCAAGCCGTAGTTGTTGATTTCGTAATTGTCGTCCTACACGAACCTAATTTCATAGTATTTGTTTTTATAGCTTTCTCATCGTTTGTTTTCACAAAGAAAACTATGCTTGTCTTGTTTTAATTCTAATCAACTATGGCTTGCCTGCGAATCAAATTATAATCCCATGAACATATCCTTGAACATAGTACAAATGTAAGCCGCCAATTTCGCTCCTGCAAAGACATTTTAAAGTCATTGTGTGAAATAAATACAATCTATTTGAAATATAATAAATTGATTATCATGCATTTATGACTTATTATTGTGAAAATAATCACTCTAAAATAAATCAAATTTTAAATAAAAAAAGTTATTATTTTAAATAAAAAGCGGAATCAATGGGAAAAGAAGATAAAAAAAACCGCCTTTGGTCTATTTTTAAGCGATTTCCAAATCTTAAAATAATATTTGGCAATAAGTGTCATTTGTACACTAAATAATGGATTCTCTTTTGGATTTTAATATTACATTCTGACTGTATTAAAAAAAAGACCCCCTCAGTATATTTGCCTTCAAAAGCCCATTTAAGGTACTTTTTAAACTTTTATACTGAGGGGGTGATATCCCTTATTTATTTTATCACATTATTTTGCAGCAACAGTTTCTTTTTCATTTACTTCAACATCAGGCGCATTCATAATAGTCGTTTGGTGACGAATTGACTCTTGGTGGATAGCACTTAAAAGTTGAATCACGAACTCATCGCTCAAGTCTCGGCTACGACCTTTCTGAACCGCTGAGTTCAAAATTTCGTTCCAACGCTCTGGCTGAAGGATTGAGATATTGTTGCGTTTTTTATACCGCCCAATATCTTGCGCCATACTCATACGTTTTTGAAGCATATTCATCATTTCGTTGTCGATAGCATCGATTTGTACACGCAATGATTCGATATTTTCAAGGAAACCTGCGTCTTTTTCAGCGCGAATAACGATTTCACTCATCATTTGCTTGTAACGCTCAGGCGTGATTTGTTGTTTCGCATCCGACCATGCTTCATCTGGGTTGCAGTGAACTTCGGTGATAAGACCATCGAAATTCAAATCCATCATTTCTTGAGCCACTTCTTGCAACATGTGGCGATTGCCACAGATGTGCGAGTTATCGCCAATAATTGGCAAATTAGGCATACGGCGCATCAATTCGATAGCGATTTCAAAGTGCGGCACGTTGCGATAAGCCGATTTTGCAGCCGATGAAAATCCACGGTGAATCGCCGCCAAACGCGTAATACCTACTTTATGCAGGCGCTCGAAAGCACCCATCCACAATTCCAAATCTGGATTGATGGGGTTTTTAATCATCACTGGAATATCGCAACCCCGAAGCGCATCCGCAATTTCTTGCACTGAAAACGGATTCACAGTCGTGCGAGCACCAATCCACAATACATCCACCCCGAATTTCAATGCCTCATATACATGGTGAGCATTCGCCACTTCCACCGTTGTTTTCAAGCCCGTTTCTTCTTTCACGCGTTTGAGCCATTTTAAGCCCTCGCTACCCACACCTTCGAACATACCCGGGCGTGTACGTGGTTTCCAGATACCACTTCTGAAAAGTGAAATATTGCCCTGCGCTGCAAGGTCTTTAGCAATACTCATTACTTGCCCCTCAGTCTCAGCTGAGCAAGGTCCTGCGATAAGGAATGGACGTTTATCTTTTATGTCCAAAAATGGTTTTAATTCCATAATAAATTTATTTTCTCTTTGATAAAAAATTGATTTTCAAATATTTACGAATATAATTTTAAAAATTTGACTCTATAGTTGAAACTACATTATCTTTGTATTGTCAATCAAAAACATTGATTTGTCATAGCCCTCCGAGGAAGGCTGCCCAAAAACGAGCCGCAATAAAATGCCGCTCGTTTTTATTTACCTAATCTATAATTTTTACTCAAAAGCATTTTTCTATCTAAAATATTGAGTTTGTTTTCATAAATTAGCCATACTATCTTAATCTTTGAATATTCTTCCGCTGAATGTTGCAACACACTTTTCAATTGACTTTCAGAAATAAATTGGTCAATGTGCAAGAGTAAATAACTCGTTTTTTTATACGTTCTTTGAAAATGCCGAAGCATAGCTTTCCTAAAATTTTCAGCTCGTACTAAACGTTTAATTTCAAACGCAATTTCACGAATTTCTGCATCGACAGATTTATCACTATCTTTTTCTTCAATCAATAAAATATCAAAACCTAATTTCTTTAAAATTAAGCATACTGGTATTTCGTCATTTATTCCACTGGGCTTATGTTTTTTATGTAAAATAAGAAAGCCCCCACTGTCATAGTCAAACCCTAAAGCCTGTTCAAATTTTTTTATTTCCTTAAAATATTTAATTGCTTTTTCGTTACTTTTTAAGTAAATACTCTCAGGGTAATCATCAAATTTTTGTTTATTTAAGTTCCTCATAGATTTGTTTGCTTTTGAAAGTTTTATTGTACTAACTTTTAAAAGTCCTCGAATACATCATCGCAATTATCACAGGTAAAGCCCAAGTCATTGCTGCCCAACTGATAGGCGTAAAGTCGTTATGCAATTGATTTTGCTTAATAATGATGCCAATAAATGCCCACACAACAGCCGCCCCGATAAATAGATTTTTAAACTTAATGGTTATCAAACTGACGATGATACTGCCGACGCCTATCAAACCACCCGTCCAAAAAGTAGCTGAAAAACCAAAAGCATTCCAACCAATACTCACCAACCAAGTCGTTACATTCGCAATAGTAGCAATGCAAATCCACCCCAAATATACGCCAAAACCAGCCTTTAAAAGGGTTTTAGCGGGTGTATTGGGCGCAACTTTCATCGAAATTACGGTATTCAACTGCACCAAAGTAAACAAAATTCCCAGCATTACGAGCACCGAAACGGCTAATAATTCGTAATGCCAAAGGAAAAGCCATATCACATTGAATGCAGAATTAGCTATCCACCAAAACCCTATTTTATCAATGGCCTCTTCTTTCAGTGTGCTTTTTGATATAAACTGCCATACCAAAACTGCAATTAAAAGCGAATAGATGACGCCCCAAATGCTAAAGGTTATCCCCGCCGGTGCAAATTCATTCGGATTTTTATCTGAAATGACATTGGTCTTCACGCCATTGATATACGCTCCCGTAGCTAAATAATTGACTATTAAAACAGCCACTAAAGCCACTACGTTTAAAACTCTTAAAGTGTTCGTTTTCAAAATTTTATATTTAAAATTCAATTAAATCCGTGCCATCCCGATTCTCGGGATGGCACGGGTGTTTTATTTCAAATTCCGTTTAATATCGTTCGCTTTTTCAATCATTTTATAAAACTCATCAAAGTTCTTTTTTATCAAACACGAGCGCATGGTGCTTAAAATATGAATATGCTCGTCCAAAACATCCAATACATTATCCCGATTTTGCATAAAAATCGGAATCCAAGTATCTGGGTTCGACTTAGCCAAACGAACAGTAGAGTTAAAACCACCACTCGCCAATTCAAATATTTTTTCTTCATCCGTTTCCTTTTCTAAAACCGTCAATGCCAACGCAAAACTGGAAATGTGCGAAATATGCGACACATAAGCCGTGTGCACATCATGGCTTTCAGAATCAAGATACACAATTTTCATTTTCAAAGAACTGTACATTGCCACCGCCTTTTTATGCGCTTCGGCACTGCTTTCCTCCACATTGCACAATACACAAGCCTTACCTTCAAAAAGGTTCGGAATAGCCGCATCGGGACCCGAAAATTCTGTACCTGCCATCGGGTGTGTAGCGATAAAATTAGCCCGTTTTGGATGGTTTTTGACAGCTTCTAAAATGTTCACCTTCGTAGAGCCAACCTCCATAACTATTTGATTGTCAACTATATCCAGCACCTTTGGCAATAGGTCAACAAGTGTCGTTACGGGCGTAGCCACCAACACAATATCCGCCGCTTGCACCCCCTCTGTAAAAGGCAGTATTTTATCCACTAAACCCAATTCTAAAGCCC
>JANMYC010001418.1:0-2015 GCA_031381715.1 Saprospiraceae bacterium | reverse complement strand
TTGACCGTATGCCAGATTGATGCCCCCATTAAAACCCATGCTGCGGTTTTTTTTCAACTTGATATTGATGACACCCGCATTGCCTGCCGCATCATATTTGGCGGGTGGATTGGTCATTAATTCAATGGTTTCAATCATCGAAGATGGCAACGAGCGCAAATAATTGGCTAAATCTGCTGCCGACAAATAGGTCGGTTTATCATCAATGAAAACCATAACCCCTGTTTTACCTTTAAAAGAAATATTACCGTTCATATCCACCGTAACTCCAGGCGCTTTTTCTAAAACCTCCAAAGACGTTATCCCAGCATTACTAATCAAGGCATCGGGCGTGACAACGGTTCTATCTATTTTCTGCACCACAAAGGCTTTTTGCGCCGTAACAGATACTTCTTTTAATTCGGTAGTGGATGGTTTAAGTGAGATTGTTCCCAAGTCTAAAACAGGCTTTTCAGCATTCAAGATTAAAGTTTCAGACGTGTGTTTTTCAACACCAACAAAGCTAATAGTGAGTTTAAACGTATCGAATTTCAGTTTTTCAAATTCAAATTTGCCGTCAACATCCGTTATTGCACTTTTAATAATCAGCCCATTTTTAGCCTTGGAGAGAATAACAGTTGCCCCTACAACGACCTCATTTTTATCATTTTTTGAAATACCCATAACAGTGCCTTGGGCAATTGAAAACTGTAGAAAAAAAGATGAAAAAAGTACTGTTAAAACAGTCAAAAAAACGGTGTTTGTTCGCTTCATAAAAGTCGTGATTTAGATTAAAACAGGGATATATGGTGCATTTCTTCGCCGTCAAGTCAAATGCTGCATGACTAAGAGCCAGACTATACACCACTTTTAACATTTTTTTCGTGCATCGTCTTTAAAAATGCTATACTCGAAAATATGAAAAAACAAAAATGATGAACCCAATCTGGGAACTTTTGTACAACTTCTGTTGAAGAAATGATGTACAAAACAAAAAATAAAAGGCCAATAATTTGAAATACTCTTGTTGTCATAAGTTAAGTTTTAAGTAGGTAATCTTAAATAATCGACAAAACTTGGTTCAATTCCGTATATGGGTAAAAACTTTCCAAAAGTTTTCAACTTTTGAAAAGTTGAGCCTCTATTTTAAACAATTTTACCCAAAAATGCTCTAAATACTGAGGGGTCTAATGCGTGATAACATACAACCAATTGCCTGTTAAGTAACCCGCTTGAGCAATTTTAATAATTGATACAGCAATGATACAAATAAGTAGCACTTTGAAGCTATTCGATTTCAAGAATTCTTCTTTTGTCATGGCTCTTAGATTTTAGTTTATTTAGATTAATTTAAACTGTAAAACTAAAACATTTAACCTCGTCTTATTTGTCAAATCCTGCTATTTCTCTTTGAGTAAAGAGGAAGGAGAGTAACCAAAATGCTTTTTAAAAGCTTTGCTGAACGCAAAAATATCGGAAAAACCCGATTCATACGCAGCATCTGAAACGGAATATTTATCTTGAATCAAGATATTTTGACCCAATTCAAGCCGTTTTTTAAGGATATATTGGTGAGGAGAAACACCATAAACGGACTTAAAAAGGCGAAAAAAATGGTATTCGGACATACACACCTCTTTTGCAATGGCTTCAATAGTTAAAGGCATAAAAAAGTGGGCATCTATGTATTCTTTTCCCTTTGAAATGCAGCGAAACAACTCTTTTTTAGTACCTGATTTGATACTCGGAATGGCTTGTAATTGTTTAAAAATGGGGATTTGGTCAGCAATAATTTTTTCAGAAATGGTATAAAAAAACTCCATATTTAAATCAATCTTGAGCAAATCGTTTCCATCCATTGCTTTGCCCATTTCGTGAAGTAAATATCCCAAATTTGTCCGTTGGGCATCGTAGCAATTTTCTAAAAATAAGGCTGAACTGAAAAACTGTCCCATTTCAATATCTGAAAAACGAGTGTCAGGTCGGCACACAGTAGCCGCTACTTCGGACAATACTTCGGGGGTGATATTGATACA
>JANMYC010001409.1:0-1550 GCA_031381715.1 Saprospiraceae bacterium | reverse complement strand
GCTAATCCAATACATAGTCCGTTAACGAAATCGTTGATAAATGTGCTTATACTGATAATTACCATGCCTTTTTTTCTCCGGCAAAGGTCGTGTTTTTTTTATATTAAAAAATCAGTAAATACTTGAACATCGAGTTTATAGAAATTACCTACCGCATTCACTTTGACGTTTTATAAGCACCGCTTTTGGCAACGTTTGATATTTGGCACAAGGCTCGGTTTTGGAAAACAATTCGCTTGGAAAGACGATCAATATCAAATCTATGAAAACGGTGCTTGGAAAACCTTCAAAGATTATGGGTCTGTTATCAACCGTTGGGCAATGCGAGGTCGAATATTTCGACGGCGGTGGAATTGGGTGTGCGGTGGCGGTTTTGATGTTTAAAATAGTAGAAAGCCCTGTTTCCAACAATCGAAGGAGGCAGGGCTTTCTACTATTTGGAGTTGAGCTATTCAAATTAAGCGGTTGTTTTAAAAATCAAATAAAATAAGAAACATGGAAGTATACTAAAACGTTTCGGGTCTGGAGACACTGACGAGCCAATACCGTTCATTCGTTAAGATTTGGGGTTTATTTTAAAAATACAACGCCTTACACATCTGTAAGGCGCCTTACGCCACCGATGCGTCTGAATATCAAGAGCAACCTTTGGCAGTGGTTTTGCCAAAAACGGTTGATGATATTAAACAATTAATTCAATTGTCTAATCCTGAAGTTGATACCGCTTTTGCAGGGAGAGCGTGGAGGCGTAATTAATGAAAGCACGAATTAAATTCGCACTGGTAATGGGTCTTATAGCCTCGTGCTATAGGGACTTTACCTTAGTGGCGGTGAACTTCGGCTTCCAACACAATTTTGTTTTTATATGGTTAAGAAGTTGGGTAATCGCTTTTCATTGATGTTTCCGACTTTGCTTTTTGTTGCGCCTGTTGTTAAAAAATGGTTGGAATGATACCCCCCTCAGTACAAAGCCGTTTTTTACGTCTTCAACGTTTGTTTCAAATGCTTTGGAATATAAAAATATTCAATTCCTTCAAAAATTAGTTCTACCACAATTGCCAATAATGCCGAAGGAATTGCCCCTTTTAAAATCAGTTGTGTGTTATTAAGGGCTAAACCTGTTACAATATATTCGCCCAATCCACCCGCACCGATAAAAGCGGCAAGTGTGGCTGTACCAATATTAATGACGGCGGCAGTTCTGATGCCACTCAAAATAGCGGGTATGGCTAAGGGTATCTCGATTTTTAAAAGTTTATTTTTAGCATTTAAACCAATGGCAGTAGCTACGTTTTTTAATTGTGGGTCAATGGAATACAAGCCAATAATGGTATTTCTCAAAATCGGTAACAAGGCATAAATAAAAAGAGCAACCGTAGCGGGATAAAAACCAATGCCTATGAAGGGTATCATAAACGCCAATAATGCGATGGAGGGAATGGTTTGAAAAACGCCAATGATGTATAAAACAGGCTTTGCAAAGTATTGGTTTCGGTACAACAGGACGCCCATCGGCAGAGCAACCAATACAGCTAAAAACAAGGAAATAA
>JANMYC010001391.1:0-7418 GCA_031381715.1 Saprospiraceae bacterium | reverse complement strand
ATTTGGTGAAATCTTTGTGAAAAATATCAGCCCTTTTGTTCACAATACAACTAACATCCCTTCAATTAACCTTACAAACGAACAAAAAAGACTTTTACTCAAAATTTTGACAAATGGTAATTGGGATAATAAAATTCATAACTATCATGAGGTTTAGAGTGTATGAATTCCCATTGTGGCATATTTGAGGTAAAAAATCCACAAATTGAGGTTTTTTTAAGGGTATTTACCCTGTAATCCCTCGAAAATAGCATGGCATTGGATTTTTACATTAATAAATGACGACATACAGTATTATTCAAATCAAAATTGAAATATTATGGAAAATTCAATCATTAAAACCACAGATAAACCCTTAACACCGAATCAAGAAAGAGCAATAAGCAAAGTGCCTTTCAAAAAATCAAAAAACGATAAGGATATTTTGCACGATGCTGATAAACTCAAACTTATTCCGGAAGACGACGGCTCTCATACAATCATCAGTACCCGCCGTAAAAAGACAAAAAAAACGATATAATCCTTAGATAAAAAATGTGGGTGGCGGTGCTTCGCTGCCGTTGCCCACCATATTATCCTCAAATTAAAATCAAACGTCATGAAAAATATAATAATTTTAGCAACCATGTTTTGTATAGGCTCGAGTTACATCAAGCCCATCGCAAGTTCTACCACAACTTCTAACATTGATACCCGCTTAGAATATTTGATAGGCGATTGGAAAAGCACGGGCTTTGTCACGGACGCTCAAAATTTGCAACAAAAGATAGAAATGAATCAACATATAGCCTTTGAAGACAATAAAATCGTATTCACGGGCACTGGTATCAACCCCATTAACAAGTACCGCTACAATACCTCAAAAGCTATTTTCCTTAATGAGCGTACGAATACTTGGCGGGTAGAAGGAAAAATTAGCAATAAATACACGCTTGATAATAAAGTATATATCACGGAAGCTAACACTCTCACTTATACATTTTATGACAATGCCAAGAACTTAATGCGCTACACCATTTTAAAAGAAAATGATGATAGTTTCACTGAAACAGAAGAACTTTGGACAGATAATGGTTGGGATAAAACAGCTTGGATGAGAACAAAAAGAACCGCTAAGAGTGCCGATGCTGCCCGTCCATTGCATTAAAATATTTACCCAAATACAGTAAAAATGCCCGTAAACTTTTGGAAGTTTACGGGCATTTTTAGTTTTTTTTACTGTTTAAGGGACTTTTAAAAACGATTTAAAGCATTTTTCTTAATTCAGTCATAGCTTTTTTGACTCGTGTTTTAACCGTTCCGAGTGGTATATCGAGCGTTTTAGAAACTTCTTCTTGAGTATATCCGTTGAAATAAATCAAATTGATTAAGTCTCGGTGCTTACTATCCAGATTCCCAACCAAGTCCTGAATACCAATTGTATTGATATTTTGCTGGGTTTGAAATTTATTTTCAAGCTCAGCAATGACAAAATCTTTGTTTTTAAGGCTTTGATGATGGGCTTTTGAACGCAAAAAATCCAACGCAGTATTGCGAGCAATATTGAAAATCCACGTAAAAAATGAACCGCGTTCTAAATCATAGCTTTCTACATTATTCCATATTTTAATAAAAGTATCCTGCATCAGATTCTCAGCGATTGCCGAATCTTTCACTATGTTTTTAATAACGCCCAACAATGCCCCACTGTGCTTGTCATAAAGCCAATTGAAGCTGCGTATGTCGCGCTGTTGCAACAATGTAAGCCATTCGTTAGAATGTATTTTTTCATCTACCGGCATAAGTCAATATTTTGAATTCTTACTTAAAATTGTTTTTACCCTCAAAAATTTAACAAGTTATTGTTTCATCGTTCCTTAAGGGTTTAAAAGGCGCTCCAAAAAGTCATTATGTTTCAATAATAGCTTATTTCGCTTGTTTATCTTTTATCTCCTCAACGTTACCGACATTTGCATCGGATGGTAGCTCCTTTTCTTTGGTCACCACAAATGTTGCGTAAACGTCAGCTTCAACGGGTTTATCAAATATGACCGCGTAATTTTTGGTAAATTCAGCCCCAAAAAACAGTATTGAAGAGGAATAATACACCCACAATAATATAAGTGCCAAAGAACCCGCCGCCCCAAAAGCCGAGGCAATAGCAGACTGTGAAAGGTATGTACCAATTAAATATTTACCAATGGAGAATAGAATAGCCGTAAAAAATGCGCCTGAGGCTACATTAGCCCAGCGCAATCGTACATCAGGTAAAAACTTGAAAATAAAGGCAAATAGTAAGGTCACAATGCCTAAAATAATGGCATTGTTAATAATGAAAGACAACCATTGCCAATCATTTAAAACGGTCAAATAACGGGTACTCAAAAGGGTAATTAAAGCATTGATGAGTAACGAGACCATCAATAGGAAACCTAAAGTCAGAACCATTGAAAATGAAATCAAGCGATTGATGAGGTATTGCAGCCATCCCTTTTTAACAGTGGTTTTGAGCGACCATATTTTATTTAAGGAATCTTGCAGCTCCGCAAATACGCCCGTTGCACCTACCAGTAAGGTTAAAAAACCCACGATGGTTGCCGTCCAACTTTGCCCGCTGAGTTTTACGTTTTTAATGGCTTGTTGAATAAGTTCAGCTACATTAGGGCCCATTAAACCCGAAAATTGCCTAAAAATCTCTCCTGAAACGGCTTCTTCGCCAAAAAATATACCAGCCATACCAATGATGATGATGAGCATAGGGGCAATCGAAAAAACGGTGTAGTAAGAAAGAGATGCGCTGTATTTTAAGGCGTCATCCGCAATAAAGTCCTTAAATGACTTGGAAATTACTTGACCAAATTTTTTTATCTTAGCTATCATTGGTATGGTTGGATTCTGTATTGATATTGATATTATACTCCTACCCCCTCAGTATTAAGGCTATTTTAGGGAATTTTAGGCATACATTTTAAAAAAGAAGAAGGCTTAAATAAATGCCTTCTTCGATGAAAATCATTTAACAAACTCTGCATCTAAAAAGTATTTCGCAATTTCTTAGCTGATATATCGGCGCAACATCCAAGCGCTTTTCTCATGGCTTTGAAGCAAACGCGTGAATAAATCCACGGTGCCTGGGTCATTGTAGCTCTCATCAAATTCAGAAATCAATTCTCTTAGCTTACGCGCCATAAAGTCATTGTCTATCGCAAGTTCCGTTATGGCGGCTTCTTGCAGCTTTTTGCCACCTTCAGATTCCTTAAGGATACTGTTTTTTAGAAACTCCTCCATTGAACCAAGCGATGTCTGACCCAATTGATTGATGCGTTCTGCCACTTGATCAATATCTTCGGCGATGTTGTTGTATAATTTTTCAATAAATTCGTGAACCTCCACAAAACTGGGTCCGACGAGATTCCAATGAAAATTGCGCATTTTAATGTAAAGCACGTGTTGATCCGATAGCAACTGGTTAAGCGAATCAGCCATTGCTTTTACATCTTTTTGAGGAATACCTAAATTAGGCGTTGTTGGTGACTTCATTGTCTTTATATTTTATTTTAAAATGAATTTTAAATAATTGATAATCAATACTTTGTATCTAAATCTCTTCTTCTTGAAGTTTTTCTTCTTTCATCTGAATCAGGTGCCGCAAAGCACCGATGCCTTCTTTATTAAAATTGATGGTTTTATGCTCACAGGTTTCTTCTTCACCCATCAAATAGCCATAAGGGCGCGTACATTTAATATTGTCCATGACTACTTTTAACATACCCGCAAGCGGTAGTGCGAGTATCATACCCGCAGTTCCCCATATCAAATTACCAACTATCAATGCCAGAATGGACACTAATGGATTAATACTCACACTTGAGCCCACCACTTTGGGATATATAAAATTGTTATCAAGGAACTGAACAACCACCGTGACACCCAATACGCCCAGAGCAATCCACGAGTTATCCTGGGTCACCAACACCATCATCACAGGAAAGAGCCCCCCCACTATGACACCGATGTAAGGAATAATATTTAAAATAGCCGCCAAAAGTGCAAACAGAATAGCGTGGTCAACCCCCAAAACCATGAATCCAATGGCATTTAAAACAGTCAAAATCAACACATCTATGAATAAACCTCTTAGATACAATTGGCTCACTTTACCTATTTCTCTAATGACCGCAAAAGTGTGAAAATGGTAATTAGCATCTATCAAGGTCAGGAAAGTCTTGAATCTATTTCGGTATAAAAGCATAAAAAAGACCATAATTGGAATCAAAGTAGCATTGGCAATAAACCCCGTGGTAGCAGAGAAAAAGCTCATTAGATAGCTTCCTGTACTATTTTCGGTGGAGTTCATTTGTTCGTCGAGCCATTTATTCTGCTCTTTTACGGTATATCCTGATTGTTTACGGATGTACTGCTGAAGTTCAAGAGTACGCTCATTCAATTTCGCTTTTATCATGGGCACATCATCCGAAAATTGGGAAACCTGCACGCTCAAAAAAGTAATCAAACTGCCCACTATGAGCGCAATAAAAATTACACTAATCAGCGCAGCCAACCAACCCGGAAACCTGATATTTTCCATTTTAATACTGAGGGGTAGCGCAATGAACGCAAATATTATAGAAAATGTCAGGGGTATAAATACTGCTTCTCCCTCTATTAACATAAATGCGGTGAGGATAATAAAAAGCAGAAAAAATGTGGCTTGGGTAAAAAATCGTCTGGCTATCATTTTGCGAAGTTCTTCTTGTTTTTTAAAAACCGTTTTGAATACACATTAATGGTAAAAAAAGCCATTCCAGATAACAAAACAGGGTGTTATTGCACTCAAATTCCCCATTATGGGGCAATCATTACCCAATCATACTGTCACACAGGCGGCACAATTCTTTAACATTGAAAGGAAATGATGCACCCTACATCAGAATAATTGAACTCATTTTATCATCTTAAATTTTAATTAATTAATCATGAAAAGAATAATCTTTGCTTTAGCAATCTCAACCGCATTCGGCTTTAGTGTTACATCATGTAAAAACGAACCGCCTAAAAGTGAATTAGAAAAAAAATCGGAAGACCTCGCAGATGCTGCCAAAGACCTATCTAAAGAAGTGGCTAAGTCTGCTGAAAAAACGGGTGAAAACATCAAAGATGCCGCCAAAGACATGAAAGATGACATGGCAGAATCACGCGAAAACCTCAAAAAGGATATTGACAATTCTATTTCAAAAATCAATAAGAAAATAGAAGAAACCGATAAAAAGATGGAAAAAGCCACTAAAAATCAAAAAGAAGCGTGGAAAAAAGAAAAGAAAAACCTTGAAGCTTCTCGTGACCGCCTAAGTGACAGCATGAACGAAATCGGCAAAGACATGAAAACAGGCTGGAATGAATTCGTGAGCGACGTCAAAAAGACCTTGAAAGAAGTAGATACTAAGATAAACGAATAAGAGAACCGTTTTAAAATAATGAGCCATGATTTCCAAAATTTTTATAATCAAATCTATTCAGGTACTCTGCGTGGCCGCTTTGGTGGCTATGCTTATGATGAATTATCTTTCCGTGCAGTCACTCATTAACGGGACATCTGTGCGAGAGTTATCGGATAAATACAGCAATCTATTTACGCCCGCACCCATTACATTTGCAGTGTGGGGAGTCATTTATTTAGCTTTAACTATCTACGTCATAGTGCAACTGAAGTCCCTTTTTTCAAAAGCTCCAGCAGATTCTATAGTCGTGATTATTCGTAAAATAGGCGTTTTATTCATATTCTCCTGCTTTTTCAACAGCGCGTGGTTGGTAGCATGGCATCATGAAAAACTGTTTTATTCGGTACTACTGATGATTGGGCTTCTGTTGACGCTCATCGAGATTAATCGCCGAATTAGCTTCGATTTACCCATATCCCCTCAGTATAGATTGTATTTAAAAGTACCCTTCGGTCTCTATTTAGGTTGGATTTCAATCGCTATCATAGCCAATATAGCCGCTTATTTGACTAAAACGGAATGGGACGGGTTTGGGCTTGACCCTCGTTTTTGGCAGATGTTTATGGTACTATTTGGCACATTGATAACCTGTTGGAGTGTTTTCAAATTGAATAATGTTGCGCAAGGCTTGGTGGTAATATGGGCTTTAGGTGGCATTTTAATAGTACGCATCAATGATGCAATTCCGTCACTGTCAGTCAATTTACTCATTACCTTCTGTACTTTATTGATTCTTTTTACCACCCTCAACCGCACTAAATATTGGGCTGTATAAAAATATTAAAACGTCTTAATGATGTTACGCAGTAGTGTTCTCAGTTGTACTTTCCGTTTTCAATTCTAAATTGAAAGCGGATTTTTTTTAAATTAAAAATGGGATAAAACCTCCATTGAGGCATCTCCGAGCTACCCCCTCAGTATCTATCGGAATCTTATAGAATTTCCACTTAAAAAATAGCATTAAAAGCACTATTTGTACCCCAAAGCCCACAAAGTGTAGAATTTATTCCCCAATATTCCCCACTTATTCCCTTTTTATCAATAAAAAGCAATGGCTGCATTTTTTTATTATTATTAAAAAAGAAATCACTCACATTTAACAAATTAAGTAAAATGAAAAAACTAATTATTCTCGCTTTAATGCTCATCGCTGTTACCTCTTTCACACACGCTCAAGTAAGTATTCGCGGAGGTATCAATTTGGCAAGCATGTCTGCCAATGCAACTGACAAAACCTACAAAGAATACAAAAATCAATCTATCATTGGCTACCAAGCGGCTTTGGTAATGCCCATCAAATTAACTGATAATGTGGCTATCCAACCCGAAATTGTTTTTATCCAAAAAGGTGGAAAATCGCAATACATTGCCGATGATAGGAATAAATTGATTTCATCATTCACTTCAAATTACGTAGAAATACCCGTTTCTTTAAAATTGGGTTTAGGCAATAATTCAGGAGATGGTGTTGGTTTTTACATACTCGGAGGACCCTACGCAGGCGTTGCGCTGAATGGAAAATACACCAACGAACTCACAGTAGGCGGTGCCACTTCAAAATCCACCAGAACGGTGGATTATTCGGACGACTCCAACAAAGAGAAAAGATTAGATTGGGGTGTTAACCTCGGCGCAGGCATCTCTTTTGGCAAAATCTACTTAGATGCGCGCTATAATTTAGGCATCAATAATCTACTTGATAATGACGCATCGAACACAAACGATAATAGTCCCTACAGAAGAAACAGAGGAATTGGGTTTACATTAGGTTTTCACTTCTAATTTTTTGGGTTGCCCTTGTTCATGAACGAGGGCAATTTTTTCAAAAACTATTTAAAATCTGAACCATGAAACTAATCATTTCAATTGCTATATCTTGCCTCTTAATATCTGGAAGCAGTTTTAAATAAAGTTTGATTAGCACAGCAAATATAACTACCC